>CAZXLJ010000023.1:12091-35643 GCA_964641175.1 uncultured Cellvibrionaceae bacterium | reverse complement strand
GATTCTAGTGAATGTTTTACCGAGAAGCAACATCTAGACAGAAAATTTCTTTTTCCTGGAGTGGGATATCCGGGTGAAGAGCACTTTTCCATCCAGATCCGGTGATGAGGTGGGACGGCCCGGGAACTACAGTAATCCAGTATTCCGTCTGGGTCTGCGAAGTTATCATCGTCCTGGGTGCGAGTCCCCGCCGACGCATCTCTTCAAGCCGGGCTGCTGCGGCATCTTCACTGGCGTATACCCCAACCGCAATGTGCCCTGACAGAGGTCCTTCCGAAATAATGAAGCTGTCAATTCCGCGTGCATGCAGAATGGCGTGGCGCGCACTGACGTCGTCGGGCAACGGACTATTTTCCAGATAGATCCAGTGCGACTGCCCGATTGTCTGCTCTACTGGCTGCACATCTGCTGAAAAGCCGAATGCGGCCAGTTTCGCCGCGAGATGGGTCGCTGCGCCCTGCTCCGCTACGGGACCGAGCATCCGACAACTTCGAGGAGCTGCCTCAAGTAACGGCGATGCAACCTGACGGGCGTCACCCGGCTCAATGACTTCTTCCAGCAACTTCAGTTGCGGAACGTTAACCCGTGCCACCCATTCAGGCGCGTCATCCGGCGCAACGCGTGCAGCCTGATTTCCGGCAGTCCACCAACAGGCCATGGCAATATTGGCGACAAAAAGGGTAATAGCAATAAATCGCATGAAGCTTGCACCAGCCACTCGGCAACTGTTGAACAGATTCGGATGTGAAGGATCGATTGCAGGCACACTGACTACTCACCGGCAACAGCATCGAGAAGCGACGGCGTAACCGTCTTGTTCAACAAGTGTAGTCAAGGATGGAGCGAAAGGCGGCGCGCGTCAGAAACAAATGGACTGATGGCAATCAGTCGGGGAACACCTGCAGCAACCCGTCCAGAACGAGTTCCGGCAGCAGATACCGTTCGGGCAGGAAACCGGTTAAGGGAAACAGCCGGGGAGCATCCCCTCCGGTGAACAGACTCACCTTGGGCCCACCCTCGAGAGGAGTTTGCAGCGCTTGACGGATGAATTCCAGGTACATCAGGGAAAAGCCTGCGGAAAGACACGCCTGAGTGGAACGACCCGCCTCGGGAAGCGCCTGCAACTCGATATTCTGGTTTTTGAGTCGCGAAGCTCTGCCGAGCAATGCATCTATGGCCAACCCCAGACCCGGCACGATATAGCCACCCGCATGCCGATCATTTGCGTCCAGAAGATCCACCGTCAGCGCCGTCCCGGCACTGACCACCGCGACGGACCGACCAGGAAATTGCTGCCTGGCCGCCAACAAGGCGAGCCAGCGGTCTACTCCAAAATGCAGCGGGTTATCATAGCTCAGCTGCACCCCGCAAAATCCTTGAGACACCTCAGCAACCCGCGGAGTCAAGCCCCACTGCTTCTGACAGGATTCTACAAATGCCCGGGCTGCAGGAGGGTCCGCCACACTGCACAGGTGAATTGAATCTACCGGAGCGGCGCCGACGGATTCGAGCCAGCGCTCCGGCGCCACGGCTACCGCAGGCCCGCGGCCCCCCAGGCGCCATTTGAGCCGGCTGTTGCCGATATCAACGTCAAGTCGCATACAGCGGCCTCAGACTGATCTCACCACCAGAAACGACCACTTCTCCCGCCGTGGTGGCCAGTCGCAGCCCTCCCTGCTCGTCGACACCAAGAACGCGACCTTCCATTGGTGGGCGCAGCGCGGTCTCCAGGCGCACATCCTGAAGTCGATGCGCATTAAGCGACTCCCATCGCTCTTTATAGGAACTGAATCCAACCTTGCCATAGTGCTCCAACGCCGGGAGTAGCCGGTTAAGCAGGGCGGCCGCGAGGTGGTTACGGTCGATGTTCAGACCCAGCTGTTTTAAATCAACCCAGGCCTGCTCGATGACAGCAAGACGCGCGTCGGGCAAATCCGACATTGCGACATTCAGACCAATACCCACGATCACACGGCAATCTTCAGAAACCCCGCCAGCAAGCTCGATAAGGATTCCCCCCAGTTTGCGTTGCTGGTGAACAATATCATTGGGCCATTTAAGCTCGACCCCGACCAACCCCAGGTCCCGGAGCATTTCGGCAATTTCCACTCCAATGGCGAGACTGAGCCCTTGTATCACCGAGATACCCTCCGACCATGACCACGACAGGGAAAGGTAGAGATTTTTGCCATAAGGGCTGAACCACTGCCGCCCCCGTCGGCCGCGGCCATCGGATTGCCGCTCTGTCAGGCACACGCGACCCTTGCCCAAGGAGTTTTGCAGGAGCCAGGTGTTGGTTGAGTCAATTTCATTGAAGAGCGTCAACGAGTGCATCAGCCGGATGCGCACGTCGTCTTCCAGATAACCCAGGATGGATTCTTTTTCAAGAAGCTGCAGCCCTCCAGGCAGCCGGTAACCGGAGCCCTTGACGGAGTCTATGAAGAGGCCGAGCGGTTCAAGTGCCTGAAGTCGTTTCCAGATACCGGCGCGACTGATACCCAAAGCCCGACCCAGTTCCTCGCCCGAATGGGTCTGACCGTCCGCAAGCAGATTGATGATCTGCGTGACGTTGCCGGAATCCGCGTCAGTCATTCCAGATAACGCTTTTGCAGGCGCTCCCCAAGCCGGGTGAGGATTTCATAGCTGATTGTGCCGGCTGCGGCCGCCATGTCGTCAACGCCCAGATGCTCACCCAGCACTTCGATTTCGTCCGATTCTTTTGGCCGCAGAGCCTCGGGTAAATGAGTAATGTCGAAAATGCAGGAATCCATGGACACCCGTCCGAGGACCGGCAGGTAATCGTTGAACCAGCCACGCCCATTGGGCGCCCATCCGCGCAATACTCCGTCGGCGTAACCACCGCTGACCACGGCAACAACCTTCGGTTCTGTCGTAACGTACTTCGCACCGTAACCCAGCGCTTCGCCGCGCTCGAGATGGCGAACCTGAATGACCGGCAGATGCAGGGAAACTACATTGTTCATGCGGATGCTGAGGTCAGCGAGCGGCGCGCCGCCATAGAGGGCGATTCCCGGCCGCACCAGATCAAAATGGGTATCGCCCGGCAAAAAAATCCCGGGCGAATTTGCCAGGGAGGCTTTCATGTCCGGAAATTCGTCTTCGGCGCGCGCGACCATCTCAGAAAATCGCTTGAGCTGAATGCTGTTCAACGTGTGTGCAGGTGTGTCGGCACAGGCCAGATGACTCATCAGCCACCGCATTCCCGCCTCCCGCAACAGGTGCGGTTGCTCCAGCAGGGCTTCAAATTCGCCAATTTCAATCCCGAGGCGATTCATGCCGGTATTGATTTTGAGTGCGCAGGGATTATTTGTGAGAATCTTCGTGGCGCCGTGCCACCGCTCGAACATGGGCAGACTGACAAGAACGGGAATAAGCTGGGCTTCGACAAATTCCAGCTCGAGCCCTTCCGGGCAGCCCTGTAGAACAAAAATCTGGCAGTCTGGCTCGAGCAGCTCGCGCACCTGCAGCGCTTCCCGAAAATTGGCCACAAAAAAATGCCGGCAACCTTCGGCATACAGCGAGGGGGCGACGCGTTCGATGCCCAGTCCGTAGGCGTTGGCTTTGACCACTGCACCGCAATCACCGCTATTCAGCTGAGACAGCAGCCAAGTCCAGTTTTGCCTGATAGCAGCCAGATTGATGCTGATACGCCCTGTCATTGGGTAATGCATAGCTTCGCCGGACCTTGCTCCGCTGAATAATGCAACAACGCGGACTGAGAAGATGAATGTTCCGGATGATCCTGACACTCAGGCACGCAGGACGACCTTTACCATCGTCTTGAACCAGGACACCGGGCGTTCAATGTGCCTGTCGCCGGTTGTACGGGCGTGGCAGGCGGTCGCAAAAACATTCTTGTTTTGAAGAGACATCCAGAATTGTGAACTGCCATGAAACTGGCAGCTGCGGCAAACAGATAACTGCTTTGGCAAACAGATAACTGCTTTACCTATACAACGCTGCATCTAAAATGGTGCCCAAGGCCGGACTTGAACCGGCACGGCTTACGCCACTACCCCCTCAAGATAGCGTGTCTACCAATTCCACCACTTGGGCAAATTCTTACTCAGGTTTTACTTGAGGAACCTGATCGACCTCCACTGCCTGAGGAACTGTATCTCCGCCGGCAGGTGCTGCATCGGAAGCTTCCGGGATAACGTCCCCGGACGCTTTGGCCGGCATCGGCTCAACTTCTTCGAGTACCGGGATTTCCGAGATAAACGGGTCGATACGTTCTTTACTCAGTACTGCGAGCGTCACACTGGTCGCAAAGAAAACCGCTACCATGATCGCCGTAAGCCGGGAGAAAAAATTGCCGGTTCCCGCCGGGCCGAATACAGTCTGCGAGGAGCCACCGCCAAACGAGGCACCCATTTCGGCGCCCTTGCCTTGTTGCAGCATAATAAGCCCAACAATTGCCACCGCAATAACGACATGTACAACCATTAACACGCTTTCCATGAAAGCTTCTCCAAAACCTAACTCAGTTCAGCAGCGCGACATATCTGAAGGAAGTCTCGCCCGTTCAGGGCGGCACCACCTACCAATACCCCGTCAACCATCTGCTGGGCAAAATAATCCACCGCGTTCAGGGCGGTCACACTGCCGCCATAGAGCAGCCGAATCTTCTCTCCGGCCTGACCCAGGATTTCGCGAATTGCACGCAAAGTCTGCTGGACCTGGTCCGGAGTGGCATGCTTGCCACTACCAATTGCCCAGACTGGCTCATACGAAATCATGCCGCGACACAAATTCTCGATTCCGCAGTGTTCGATCACTGCCCGAATTTGCCGGCCAACCACTTCAAGTGCTTCGCCGCGCTGATGCTGTTCGCTGCTTTCGCCCACACAGAGTACCGGCACAAGACCACCCGCCTGGGCAGCCTCAAACTTCTTTGCAATGAGGCGATCCGTTTCACCATGGTGATGCCGGCGTTCAGAATGCCCCACTATCACATAGTGACACCCCAGGTCGTGCAGCATCTTTGCTGAAACGTCTCCGGTGTATGCACCCTCCGGAAATCGGCTCACATCCTGAGCGCCGAGCATTATATTCGAATAGGCCAGCAACTTGTAAGCCTGTGCCAGGTGCACAACTGCCGGACATACAACAACTTCCGCTTTATGCAAACCTACCCAACCGCGCAATAGCTCTCTTAGTAGCCGATCTGCAACGGAATGATCGCCGTGAGATTTCCAGTTTCCGATGACAATAGGTCGTCGCATAACGCATCTCGAGGTCTGGACTTGACTCGTTCACGGACTTGGAAGCCCGCATTTGGACCTCGGCAAAACGGGCGCAAATGTTAGCCGAGAAGATTAGCTAAAACAATCTTTTTTATAGCTGTTTGCGAATGATCGTTCCACCGGTGCTATTGGCCCGCCAAAGTCAGCTCAACAACTTTCGCGAGATCGGCCGCCAAGGGTTCGATCAGCTGAAGACGCGGGCCCTCGACCATAACCCGAACCACCGGCTCTGTACCTGACGAACGCAGTAGAACACGCCCCTGGCCTTCGAGTCTGGATTCCACATCCCTGATGGCTGCCTGAATCTGCGGCAATTGTTCCGGGTCCAGTCGTACTCCGGGTTTGCTTGGAACATTGATCATGACCTGCGGCATCCGCTGCATATTCTGCTTGAGCTTGTGCAGGGTTCCGCCGTCCTGACGCAACGCACGCAATACCTGGAGGGCAGAAATGATCCCGTCCCCGGTCGTGGTGGCGTCTCCGCAAATGATGTGGCCGGAAGATTCACCACCCAACAGCCAGCCTTTTTCTTCCATCAGCTCCAGTACATGCCGATCGCCGACCTTGGCCCGGGCGAACGGTATGCCGAGCTTGCTCAGACCGAGTTCAAAGCCGAAATTGCTCATTAACGTGCCTACCACGCCCTCACAGCCACCGCCGTGCTTGAGCTTATAGTTGGCAATGATGTAGAGCAACTGATCGCCGTCTACCACTTCTCCCTGGTGATCGACAAAACTTACCCGGTCGCCATCACCGTCAAATGCGATCCCCAGGTCGGCGCCGACTTCAAGCACTTTGCGCTGCAGTAGCTGCAGACTGGTGGACCCGCAGCCGCGGTTGATATTCAATCCGTCCGGATTGACGCTGACGGTCGTGACCGTAGCACCCAGTTCTGCGAATACCTCCGGCGCCACCCGGTAGGTCGCACCGTTGGCACAGTCGAGCACTATGTGGAGACCCTTGAGCGTGAATCCCCAAGGCACCGTACCTTTACAGAACTCGATGTATCGGCCTTCGGCGTCACTGATCCTCCTTGCCTTTCCCAGCTGCTCCGCCGTGAGAATCGGCGTGTCCAGCTGCTGCTCGATCGACAGCTCCAGCTCGTCACTAAGCTTTCCACCCTGAGTATTGAACAGTTTTATGCCGTTGTCGGTGTAAGCGTTATGAGATGCACTGATCACGATGCCCGCGCGCGCCTGAAATGTCCGTGTAAGGTAGGCAATAGCCGGCGTCGGCATCGGCCCGAGCAGACCCACATCAACGCCGGCACTTATCAGACCTGCTTCCAGGGCGGATTCAAACATATAGCCTGAAATTCGGGTGTCCTTGCCAATCAGTACCAGCCCCCGTCCTTGCTGCGACGACTGGTCGGCCAGCACCTTGCCGACGGCCCAGCCGAGGTGGAGAAAAAATTCCGGCGTGATCGGGTGCTTACCGACCCTTCCGCGGATACCGTCCGTCCCAAAATATTTCCGCACTCTACTTCCTCCGGTAAAACTTTCATGCGCAGGGGTTTCGCCCGAACCGGTTTTCTACCGGCGTGCGCTCAATTCTTGAAGCCCGTGGATAAGACCGCGGGACTGGATAAATGCAGAAACATCTGCACCGCGTCGCGGGTCGCCGAGACATCGTGAACCCGCAGAATACTTGCTCCGTTCATCAGCGCCATCACGCCCGTAGCGATACTGGCGGCAAGCCTGTCCTCCACCGATCGACCCAGCAATCGCCCGAACAAAGACTTGCGTGATACTCCCACAAGCACGGGTGCAAACGCTCTGAGTTTATCCAGGTTACGCAGCAGCGCCAGGTTGTGGTCGTCACTCTTGCCAAAGCCGATGCCGGGGTCGACGAGAATTCTGTCCGGAGGCACGCCACTATCGACACACGCCGCTATGCGCTGCCGCAGGAAGTTTACAACATCGACAACCGCATCCCCATACTCGGGATTTACCTGCATGTCGCCTGGCGTCCCCTGCATGTGCATGAGACACACCGGTACACCGCATGCCGCAGCCACCTGCATCGCCCCCGGGCTCTGCAAGGCACGCACGTCATTGATCATTGCCGCACCGGCGCCACATGCCGCTTTCATGACGGCAGCCGCGCTGGTGTCGACAGATACCACCAGGCCGAGCCGATCAGCCAGAATTTCCACGGCCGGTACGACCCTGTCGAGCTCTTGCTGCAATGTGACGGGTGACGCTCCCGGCCGGGTCGACTCCCCGCCTACGTCAAGAATATCCGCACCTTCAGCCTGCATGGCTTGAGCCGCGGCGAGGAGTTTATCGACATCCAGCCTGCCCCGTTGCAACAGATGCCCACCATCGTAGAAGGAATCTGGCGTTACATTCAGGATTCCCATGATGCGTGGTCGGTCCAGATCGAGAAAATGCTTTCCAAACTTCACAAAAACATCACCTTCAGCGCAAGAGCGAATGTTAACGAAAATAGAGAACGGCCAAATAAAAAAAGGCCAGGTAAACCTGGCCTTTTTAAACTGCTGCGCTTCGTATGAATCGAGCCCGAATTAAATTTCTTCTGCCGGACCACCCACGGATCCGCGAGCACCCGGCTCCGCAACGGATTCAGACTTGTCACGCCCGCCGCTTACACCGGAATCGTGCCAGCCTTTGGGCGGACGAACTTTCCGTCGAGCCATCAAGTCTTCGATCTGCTCACTGTCGATGGTCTCGAACTCAATCAACGCGTCTTTCATCGACTCCAGGATATCCTTGTTGTCGTTCAGAATCTGACGCGCTTTAGCGTAAGCCTGGTCCGTAATCGCCTTGACCTCCTCATCAATCAGGCGTGCGGTATGACTGGAGATCTTTTTCGATCCCATGTACTCGTCATCTTTGGCGTCGTAATCCAGTGCGCCCAGCTTTTCGGACAATCCGTAATTAACCACCATTGCACGGGCGACGGAAGTTGCCATCTTGATGTCCTGATAAGCGCCGGTACTTACACCATCCACACCGTAAATCATTTCTTCTGCTATCCGGCCGCCGTAAGCGGTCGCAATGTCTCCCACCAGCTTGAGCCGGCTTTCGGAGATACGATCACCCTCGGGCAAAAACTGAGTGACGCCCAAGGCCCGACCGCGCGGAATGATAGTTACCTTGTGGATCGGATCGTGTTCGGGCGACAGGAAGCCGACAATCGCGTGACCGGCCTCGTGATAGGCCGTGCTGACCTTCTCCTTCTCTGTCATGACCAGCGATCGCCGTTCAGTACCCATCAGGATCTTGTCACGTGCCTTCTCGAATTCTTCCTCACCGACGATCCGGCGATTGCCCCGCGCAGCCATCAGTGCGGCCTCGTTCACCAGATTTGCAAGGTCCGCGCCGGAAAACCCCGGTGTGCCCCGCGCAATGATTTTCGGATCGACGCGTTCGTCCAGCGGTACCTTGCGCATATGGACTTTCAGGATCTGCTCCCGCCCCCGCACGTCAGGTAACCCGACGTGAACCTGCCGGTCAAAACGTCCGGGTCGAAGCAGCGCCCGATCCAGTACATCCGGGCGGTTCGTCGCGGCAATGACGATGATTCCTTCATTGCCTTCAAAACCATCCATTTCCACCAGCAACTGGTTCAGCGTTTGCTCACGCTCGTCATTACCGCCCCCATGACCACCTCCACGGTGGCGACCTACCGCGTCAATCTCGTCAATAAAGATGATACAAGGCGCCTGCTTTTTGGCCTGATCAAACATGTCCCGAACCCGGGATGCGCCGACACCGACGAACATTTCCACGAAATCCGAACCGGAAATCGAAAAAAATGGAACCTTTGCTTCTCCCGCAATCGCTTTTGCAAGCAGCGTTTTACCGGTTCCCGGAGGCCCCGACATCAAAACACCGCGGGGTATGCGGCCGCCGAGCCTCTGGAAGCGGGACGGATCGCGAAGATACTCGACCAGCTCCTGAACCTCTTCTTTGGCTTCATCCACGCCGGCCACGTCAGCAAAGGTCGTTTTCACCTGGTCTTCACCAAGCAGTCGCGCCTTGCTTTTGGCGAAACTCATCGGGCCGCCGCGACCGCCGGAGCCACCCTGCATTTGCCGCATAAAGAAAATGAAAACTGCAATAAAGAGCAGAATGGGGAAGCTGGCAACCAGTAGCTGCTGCCACAAGCTGGGCGCCTGCTTGGCGATTCCCTTCACTTCAACATTGTGAGCGAAGAGATCGTCCGCAAGTTTCGGGTCCCATAAAGGAGGCCTTACCACCACGAACTGCGAATTGTCTGTCCGCACGCCGCGGATCAGCGCATCATCCATATCCACTCGACGAACCTGATCGTCCTGGACTGCCTGGACGAACTGGGAATAAGTCAATTCATCCTTAACTTCCGGCTCACTGAAGTTCTGGAAGACCGTAAACAGCACGGCAGCGATGACCAGCCACAGTACAAGATTTTTTGCCATGTCGTTCAAATCAGGCTCTCCTCAAAATATAAAGGCCCGTGGGTTGAGAAATGCAACAGCTGCTGCGTCACTTAATTGACTTCCGGAATGGAACCCGCCGGCTCCCGCAAGACCTGTGCCACCACGTAAACTTCACGAGAACGGGCGCGCGATGCATCCGGTTTACGCGTCCAGGTCTTCTTGAACATGGCCTTGCACGTTTTCATCCAGTCGTCAAACCCTTCGCCGTGAAAGGCTTTACAGACGAAACTGCCATCCGGCTTTAAAATTTTTCCAGCCATGTCCAGCGCGAGCTCCGCCAGAAACATTGATTTCGTTTGATCGACATGGGCAATCCCACTCATATTTGGGGCCATGTCAGAAATTACAATGTCGGCTTTCTTCCCTTCCAGGCTTGCAACCAAGGCTTTGAAAACTTCGTCCTCCGTGAAATCGCCCTGAATAAATTCCACCCCCTCCAGATTGTCCATGGGGAGGATGTCAGAAGCTACCACCCGTCCGGAGACACCTACGGCACCCGCGGCAACCTGAGACCATCCGCCGGGCGCAGCCCCAAGATCCACTACGGTCATTCCGGGACGAAACAGGCGATCTTTCTGATTGAGCTCCAGTAGCTTGAAACTGGCTCGGGACCTGTACCCCTGCTTCTGGGATTCTTTGACATAGCGATCACTGAAATGTTCTTGCAGCCAGCGGCCGCTGCTCTTGGATCGCCCCATAAACTATACCTATGATCAAATGGGCCGGTCCTTGCAGGGAGGGCACCCAGAAAAACTGTGACTGACTGAAGTCAATCAGATAAGATGCCGCATTTTACACTAACGGCGCGATCGCAGGACCACCAATGAGCCTCACCCAGGAAAACCGCAAACAATACAAAAGCATTGGCCACGGATTGAAGCCTGTGGTCACCATCGCGGGTAACGGACTGTCCGACACGGTTCTGGCCGAGATTACTCGCGCCCTCGAGGATCACGAACTCATAAAAATCAAGCTGGCGATTGAAGATCGGTCCGAGCGACAGTCCATGATTGACAGTATCTGCAGTGAAACCAACTGTGAACTTGTACAAGGCATTGGCAAGATCGCGCTCGTGTATCGCAGAGCCAATCGCGAAAAAGTTCCTCATTCCAATGTCCGGAACGTGAGCAAGTCTTGATCGATCGGGCAACACCTTACCAGAATATGTCGCGCCGCAGAATATTCCTCAGTTCTGAGTCAACCCGTCGGGCACTGGTCTTCTTGCTAATTCTCGCTGCGACCTCGGCGGGTTGCGCCCGAAACCGGACCCAGGCACCGGATCCATTTACCTTTGCTACCAGAATCACGGACGGTGGACTGAAGCAGTTTGAAGTTACTTTCCCTTACGCCCCGCGACAACTGGTCCTCACGCAAAGAGGTTCGACAACTCATGGAAGAAAACGCAACGATGCAAACCGGCTCACCCAGCGGCGTATGGAGCAGGTCGTCGCTACCAAGGTTTCTGCAGCCGGCTACTGTCGCCAAGGCTACCTGCTCCTGGGCACGCAGGCTGGCAATACCGTCCAAAAGGTTCGCGGTGAATGTCGTGACCCGGCAACCCTTGAAGACCGATCTCTCTTTCCGGACACGATCAAACGCTGGTAGTCCTGCAAATGGGCGCCTTGATGAAATATTCGACGACGCGGGGCCAGACGCGCACAGAGCTGATTAAAGCCTCGACGAAGTCGCATTTTTTAAAATAAAAAACGCAAAAGGATACGCTAGAATGCCGCTGGCTACGCCGGCCGCTCAAAAAATAGTCAAAACAACCTTATCTCTGGCGCCTATGAATGATAACTAGAAAGGCAAAATGATTATGACGGACACTTCTGGGAAACTTCCCGTTTCGGAAAAAATCGGGTACGCAATGGGTGACGCTGCGGCCAATCTTGTATGGCGGGGAGCGCTTGCTTATTTAGCCATTTTTTACACCGATGTGTTGGGTATTTCCGCCGTTGCGGCGGCACTGTTACTGCTGCTGGTGCGCCTGTCTGACGGCCTGACCGACATCGTGATGGGAATGATCGCCGATCGCACCAATTCTCGCCACGGTCGCTTCCGCCCCTGGGTTCTCTGGTCCGCGCCAGCGTTGGCGCTGTTCATGGTCTTGGCTTTCACGGCCCCAAATATCAGTCCGGAAATGAAACTCGCGTGGGCGTATTTCACTTATATCGGCCTGACACTGGCTTACACCGTCAATAACGTGCCTTACTCAGCGCTGATGGGTGTCATGACGCCGAGCCATAATGAACGCAGCATACTGTCTGGGTATCGATTTGCCGGTGCGTTTCTCGGAGGCGTGCTGGTCATGGGCTTTACGCCTCAGATGGTGGCTTATTTCGGGCAGGGCAACGACGCTCAAGGCTACCAATACACCATGTATATCTTTGCTGCCCTTCTTGTCCTCCTGTGTATGATCACCTTCTTCACTACCAGGGAGCGCGTAGCATCGGTCGGTCACGATGCCCCACTTGGAAAGGAACTCAAGGACCTCTGCGTCAACTTGCCATTGATCATAATTCCCCTGCTCGCCATCTCTGTATTTTTCTACAGTCTGAGCCAAAGTGAAGACGACCCTTATAAGCTGAATACTTTCTATACTGCAATTGTCTGCGCCATCGTTCTGTTTATCATCGGGTGGTTTGTTCGCCGCCTGCTCAATAAACCTGAAAGTGAGACGACACCCTCGCAGCGTGATCTGATTGACCTGCTGACCAACCGGCCCTGGCTGATGATTCTGGGACTGGGCTTCCTGACCATGCTGTTCAACGGCATCAAATACGGTGTGATCGCTTTCTACTTCACGCGCTATATTGGCGATGCCCAGCTTACCGGCCTGTACTTCATCGTGCTGTTGATCATCTCTATCATTGCCGCACTGGCCGCGGGCTATCTGGGGCGGCTTCTGGGCAAAAAAGCACTGTTCGGGATCTCCCTGATTGTGAGTGGTGCGCTTACCTGTGTCATCGCCGTCATTCCACCGGACCAGGTGGTCTGGGTTTTTGTTGTCGGTGGAGCGGCTGAATTCTTCGCGGCATTCATGCCCGTACTGATTTTCAGCATGCTGGGAGACGCAGCAGATTATTCCGAGTGGAAACATAACCGCCGCGCGACCGGCCTGTTCTATTCTGCGGGCACTTTTATCCAGAAAACGGGGGGCGGCTTTGCCGGCGCCCTGGTTTTGCTGGTTTTGAGTGCCTACGGTTATATCGGCACAGATCCGGACACGTTCGAACAGGCAATACCGGGAATGATTGGCCTGATGAGCTGGATTCCGGCAATGTTTGCCTTTTTGGCTGTGTTATTGCTGCTCGTTTACCCATTGAACGCAAGCCGCATGGATCAAATCGAGTCAGATCTGCGAGCCCGCCGCAAGAATGCCGAGCCGGCTCACGTCTGATATTCAGACATGAACCGTTGGCCCGGTGGTTCTTGCACCGGGCTCCTTTTTTCTGCTGCTCCCCAGACCCAGGTTCCACCTTTCACCTGAGCTGAGCTTTACCCACCGAAATCAGGTCCCCTCCTCAATCACCGACCAATTCTTCCGCTGACCAGTTACCACTGGCGCCGAGCGAATCGGTTAAAAAAGGCAATAACTTGTGCATCTCCGCCATGAGAGACCATGGTGGGTTGACTACGACTATCCCGGCGCCAGTCATTCCCTCCTGGTCGTCATCCATCATATTGATTTCGAACACGCTGATCCGACGGATTCCACTGGCTGTCAGCTGCCTGCGCAACTGGTCAATGCGGCTGCGGGAAATCACTGGATACCACAAAAGATATACCCCCGTGGCAAATTTGCGGTATAGCAGTGCCAGTTCACGGACCACACGCTGGTAATCGGTCTTAATTTCATAGGAGGGGTCTATCAGTACGACACCGCGGCGCTCCAGCGGCGGTATCGCAGCCAGGGCGCGCCCGAATCCGTCTTCGTCAAAACAGTGCACACGCCGCTCAGCGCGAAATACGCGAGTCAACGCCTGATAATCCTGCGGGTGCAGTTCGCACAGATTGATCCGGTCCGAGGGTCGCAATAACGAGTGCGCCAGCCAGGGTGAACCGGGATAGCGCTGCAAGTTCCCGTCGGGGTTAAGAACCCGAATGACTTCAAGGTAAGGTTCCAGTTCGTCCGGACATTGCCGTTGCCAGACCCTGGCGATTCCCTGTTGGAACTCCCCCGTTTTCAGCGCCTCTTTGGTGGTGAGCGAGTAAATGCCCCGCCCGGCGTGAGTGTCCAGATAGAGGAGAGGCTTGTCTTTTTGCCGCAGGTATACCAGTACCCGGCTTAATACCGAATGCTTAAGAACGTCTGCAAAATTGCCAGCGTGGAACCCGTGACGATAACTGAGCATGATTGAATCCTTTTGGCGCCAAAAAAAATACTGGATTATGGCGGTAGGGCTATAGTTCTACCAGAGAACTGCTGATTGAGTCCGGCTGACGTCCGACCTTCAACGCAGATACCGGGGATTGGCTGTATCGCAACCGGCGCTGCCACGACGATGCAGGGGCGAGTTCTACATCGGAACTTGCCGTTCGTCTGCGCTAAACTGCATCTCCGTCATTTGTAGATTTACCTGCAAGGTTCTATATTTATGCCGCGGCGCTGTCTCGCAGCGCACACTTAATCCGTATATCACCACTGGACCTCTGAGTAGAGCGGCTCGGTGGGAATGCGGTTGAGTCGCCGGTTAAAAGTTTCACTGAGTGAAGATGAATCACATATTTATACAGGATGGTCATGCTGTCTCTATCTAATACCCGCCTTACCCTGGCCGCCTCGTGCGTGATTGCCTCCCTGTGGTTCACCCAGGCGTATGCCCAGGTATCTCCTGCGGAACTGGCTCAGAAAGACCAGCATTTGCAAACCATCCGCAACTCGCAGGAAGAACTCGATTCAGTCCGTCAGAAGATTGACGAATCCGAAGGACAGCTCAAGGCGTTGCGGGATGAACTGAGTGCCCGACAAGTTCAGTTGGCAGGACTTAAACGCGAGTTGGGAGACGCTCCCAACGCTACGGATGAACGGGTTCTGGCCAATGAATCGCGCCGGGTCACCATGGCTGAACTGGCAGTTAAAGCCCGGGAAGCCAGCCTGGAAAGGCTTGAAGCAAAGCAGAACGAACTGCAGCAGCAGATAGCGGCGGCACAAAGTGCGATCTCCCGTACGGATAGAAGAATTCAGAACGCCGCGCGTGCCGCTGATGAAGCAAAACGGCAAGCCGCCGCGGACTCGGCCGCACAGGAGCTGGCTGAGCGGCAGCGCCTTGAAGCCGAGGCCGCTGCACAGGTGCTTGCTGAACAACGAAAAGCCGAAGAAGAAGCCGCCCGGCTTTCTGCTGCGCAGGAAAAGGCAGCGAATGACCAACGCGAGGCAGACCGCGCTGCGGCTGCAGCAGCGGCAGCGGCAGCAGCCGCAGCCGCAACCGCTGCTGCGGAGCCCACCCGGGATACCGGCAACAAAAAGACTTCCACTAGACCACCGCGACCCACGTCCAAATCCGAACGGCTTCGTCCAGGCGAAACTCCTCCGGATATGTCTCTGGTAGTTCTCGAAGGTGAAGAACCGATCTTTTCAGGCGATGACGGCGAGCAGGTTATCATGCGCAGTCGCAGTATTCCGGAGCCGCTGGTGATGCTCGAAGTGTCACCGGATCAATTCAGTGCAGAGGTGGAAGTCACGCCCGGCCGGGCTTACTTTGATATCGGTGCACGACGTTACCGGGGGGTGTTCGCCGACCAGCCAAATAACAATCGTTACCGTTTTCACTACGATCGCACCGATCCAGTGAAACCCACCCTGCGGATTTTCAAGAACTGAAACCTGTTTTGACAGAACGGCAGCAGCGTCGGGAATTGGATGCTGCTGCCGCAGTCAGACGTGTTAATCCCGAAAATTTTTAAACTGGAGCGGCTGCTCCCAATCCGTCTGTTTTAGCATCGCGATTACTTCCTGCAGATCGTCCCGCTTCTTACCCGTTACCCGCACCTGATCTCCCTGGATAGCAGCCTGAACCTTCATCTTGCTTTCCTTTATATGCTTGACGATCTTCTTGGCCAGCTCTGTATCGATACCTTCTTTGAAAGAAGCCTTGCGGGTGTACGTCTTGCCGGAATGAACCGGGTCGGCAAGCTGCAGATAGGCAAGATCGAGGTTCCGCTTGGTCAGTTTATGTCTCAATATGTCGGCCATCTGGTCCAGCTGGAACTCGGCGTCCGCTTTCAGAACTGCTTCTTTCTCCTGCCAGGTAAACTTTGCGTCTGCGCCACGGAAGTCGAAACGCGTTTCCAACTCACGCTGCGCATTTTCGACCGCGTTGCGCGCCTCTTGCAGATCGATCTCAGAAACAACGTCAAATGATGGCATGGTCCGCTCCAAAAAATGCTCGATTTTAACCGCGGACCGAAATTAAGCAAATCGTGAAACGTTTGAAAGCGCGAATTGTGACGGATCAAAAACGGTTGGAGGATTTAATAACCCACTGATATTCGTCCACCCGGTTTTTGTCCGCCAGCGGAAACGCAAGATCAAAATGAATGACATTGCCGATCCTCGCTTTGCTCGAACTCATTCGCAAACCGACCCCGACATTCGACAGGTGATTCGAGTCAGAAAAGCCGGCGCCCCACACCCGACCGGTATCCAGATAAATGACGGTGCCCAGACGAAACAGGTTGAACAGGTGCAGGTTCGATACCTGCCGTTTTTCTACAGAAACCAGATAACGCTTGTCACCCCGTTGATAATCGAGAGGGTAGCCTCGCAGTCCAAACAGATCATCGGATGCCATCTGATTGTGTTGCTGAAGGTTGTAGCCGCGGTCATAACGGGCGGCTACATACCACCTGTGACGATCACCCATGAGATAAAAATACCCCACCTCGGCTCCCCAGAGCATCTCGTCATCCAGTCCTGGTCCCGTATAGATACGCCCGGTTACCTCGGTCCCCACCCGGACCAGATGCTGCGGATTTATGCGCAGCCAGTCGCTGAATTCCGACTCCAGTACCACGGCATCGTCGTCGTTACCCAATACGCTGCCGCCGTATCCGATCCGCAACCGCCAGTCCTTGCCAGTGGCAACGTCCTCGACCTGATGCAGATGGTCGATATTGGTCAGCTCTGCAAAGCGGTTCTGTATGTACTGGTATTCCAGCCATGGATAGACGATGTTGTAATCCGTCGGAATCGACTGCGTCGTCTCTTCAAGGGATCGGTAGAGATGCCTCTGCTGCGTAATACCTCCGAGAATCCGATGTGTGGCGGCGGCGTGTCGATAGAACGCCCAGCCCCCGAAAATTTCATGGTGTTCGTTCTTGTGCTGATAGATGTTGATATCTTCGTTTCTGTACCGGATGACTTCTTCGAGCGTTTCATCGTTGCTGGTAAATCCGGCACCCCAAGGCGTCTGGAGTGAAAAGAAGGGATACAGTAACTCCAGCGATTTGACCTCGCCATCGCTGTTGTCCGAATATCGCAACCGCGCGCTTAAATGGGAATTAAATAAATGCGGACTGTAGAAATCATACAGAATTGATTCGCGGTCCTCGTCCTTGCGAAACCCCAGGGAAAATGCATTGCCGGTACCGGCGACATTGCCCTCGAACAGGCTGAAACCCTGTTTGGTATTTCCGCCCTCAAGACCCAGGGTGAACTGGGGTTCGGTGGTCCAGATATCCTGGGTAATAACCAATAGCGCAACTTCATTTCCGCAAACCTGATCCACATGAATGCGTGCCTTGCCCAGATAAGGCTTGGCACGCAGGATCCGCTCGGATTCCGCCAGCTGGCTCGACTTGAGAATATCCTTTTCCCTAAACAGCAACTGGCCTTTGATCACATTGGGGCGCGTGTTGTAGTGCAACCGGTTCATAAACCGGTAAATTGCGGTATCTTCTTTCGGGTCGCTGGTATCAAACACCGCAATTCTCTGGATGCGAATGCCGGCAATCACGTAACCGTCGTAATCCGAAAACGCTGCGTTCAGCCCGTTTTCGGAAGGTTCTTCGGAAACACATTCGGAGCTGACACCCATTGCGTCCGGTGACACGGCATCTTCCGATCTGGCTGAAGCTGCCAGCAGCATGAGTCCAACAAAAACACTAAAATTCTTCCGCATAGATACCGCAAGAACAGGTTGATCAAATGTGCACCCGGTGGCATTAAAGCATAAACCACTATTGCATCCCGTAAAAAATCCGGCCGCCCCTGCCCGGCCGCATTGCAACTTCCTTAAATTTTTTTCTCATAAACTCAACCTGCGGTCATTCCAGGCACTGATACCGGCAAGCATGTCAAGGCCAGGCACGCCCGCTCCCGGCCGCCATTTGACCGGACACTTGGCACTGCGTGTTGAAAGTGCTGATCATTGACGCATTGATTGTTTGACCTATAGAGCGACAGTTTGGCGCACCGGCTCACATTTTTATGAACTTATTAAATTCTGCAGCTGTTTCAGCGTCAATTTTTTGCCCCTGATTCCCTAAAATGCCGTAACTCTTATTATTTTCCGGGAACTCTATTTCCAATTTTTGCAAAGCGGTGGCCAAAGGTGCCGACCGGGTTGTGAACTGCTGACCGATTTGAACTTCATTGGATCGCTGCAATACTCAAAAACGTGGCCTGCATTGCTCCCGGGGCCTCCACTTGCAAAATATTATGGATTTTTCCCACCACCCGATTTGCCAAGGCAGCAGGTCTTATGAGCGAGTTATCCAGAATTGTTGATCTTATGGAAGACAGAGGCGTAGCCTCTCAACGTGATCTGGTCGGCGTACCCGATCACGAGATTGTACGGCTCGAAGAACATTTCGGCGTATTTTTTCCCGACGTGTACCGTAGTTTTTTAATGACCTTCGGCCGCTCCGCTGGCTTGCTGACGCCGTGGATGGCCCTGTACTTTGACGATCTCAAGGAGATCCACGATCTTTACCTGCAATTCCGGCAGACCCGGGGCCGCGAGAGCGGATTTACCTTTTCGCTGCCCGCCAAAGCCCTGCTGATTGCAAATTTTGAGTCGGTCTTCGACTTCATATTGTGTGAGAAGGCTGCCAACCCCGCCGTGTTCCGCATCGACTTCAGTGACAAGGTCATGCGGCAAAAGCCTATCGCAGCCAACTTTACCGCGTACCTGGAATACCTGGTCAACACCTCCGAGACCGGAGAAATTCACGATGAGAGTTTCGATTACCTGCTGACCGGCACGCGCGACGACATGATTCACTATTGACGCAGACCGGGCCTTACAGGCCCAGTTCCTCGAGGCTACAGCTCATCACCGTTGCGGATCCGCTGCGAATGCGATGAGCGTACACATCTATCAAGGGCAAACATTTGGCGAAGTAAAACTGCGCCGTCTTCACCTTTGAAGATTGAAGCTCCGTCACGGTAGAGCCCTCCGAACAGGCTGCACAAGCGGCCCGTGCCCACATGAAGGCATAGAGGGCGTGCCCGAGCAGCAGCATGTAATCATAGGCCACCGCACCTGCCAGCTCGGGATTTCGAGATGCAGGCTCCAGCAGATCGTCAGTCACTGACAGTGTGGTTTCGAACGCTTTCAACAAGGGGTCACCCAGACCGATGCGCTCAAGGCAGGCTGCGTTTTCGGACTGATAAATCCGTACTTCCTGCAGGAGCGCCTGCAGCAGGGCACCTTTGCAATTGACGGTCTTGCGCCCGATCAGATCCAGCGCCTGGATTCCGTTGGTGCCTTCGTAGATTTGGGTGATGCGCAAATCCCGCACATTCTGCTCCTGCCCCCATTCCCGGATATAGCCGTGGCCGCCGAGCACCTGCTGCCCCAATACGGCCGCGTCAAATGCCATATCCGTCATGAAAGCTTTGGCTACTGGCGTCAGCAGTGCCACCATTTGCTGAGCCGCCGCCTGCCGGTCTACGTCCGCACTGAATTTGGCCCGATCCAGAAATCCCGCCGTGTAAATATAAAATGCCCGACTGGCTTCGTTATAGGCCTTCATGGTCATCAGCATCCGGCGAACGTCAGGGTGGACGATAATTGGATCGGCCTCTTTCCCTGAACGGTGCTCCGCATTGCTGCCCCGACCCTGCAGGCGTTCAGAGGCGTAATGCAGCGCAGTCTGATAAGAGCGTTCTGCCACGCCCACCGCCTGCACACCCACGACCACACGCTCATAGTTCATCATGGTGAACATGTTGGCCAGACCTTCATGCAACATGCCAATAAGCCAACCCCTGGCACCGTCATAGTTCATGACACAGGTTGCTGCGCCCTTGATCCCCATTTTGTGTTCCAGAGCGCCGCATGCCACCGCATTGCGTGCGCCGCAGTTGCCTTCCGCGTCCGGAAGAAATTTCGGGACGAGGAACAGGGAAATCCCTTTGACCCCAGCGGGTGCCCCCGGCGTCCGCGCCAAAACCAGGTGCACGATATTGTCAGCCATATCGTGCTCACCCCAGGTGATGAATATCTTCGAACCGGAGACCTGCCAGGCCCCATCCGGCAGTGGTTCTGCAACGGTACGCACCAGGCCCAGATCCGTCCCCGCCTGGGGCTCAGTGAGGTCCATTGCGCCTGACCATTGCCCTGAATACAACTTTGGCAGATAAAGGTTTTTGAGTTCATCACTCGCATGGGTTTCAATCGCAAGCCCCGCGCCTGCGGTCAGCATAGGTGCCAGACCGAAAGCCATGCAGCTTCCCTGCAGCATTTCTTCGACGACCGCGGCCAGGACTTTTGGCATTCCCATCCCGCCATACCGGGGATCACCACCCAGCCCGCACCACCCGGCCTCGCAAAATTCCTTGTAAGCCTTCCGAAATCCTGGGGGGGTATGCACTTCACCATCAGCCAGCCGGCAACCCTGCTCATCGGCTTCCCGATTCAGCGGTGCCACCACGTTTTCACAAAACCGGGCTGCCTCATCCAGAATGGCTTCCGCGGTCACCTGGTCCAGATCTTCCGTGCCACTCAATAAAGGCCACGTTTCCTGCACTCGAAAGGTTTCGAAAAGTGTGAACCGCATGTCTTCAAGGGGTGCTCGATAAGCCATGGGAACTCCCGTGGTAGTGGGTGCGATCCTGCTTCGCTGTGCAGATCTCACCGAATTTAGAGGTCTTTAAAAACGTTACGTCGGGAAGAGAAATAGCGCAAGTTTTCAAAAGCCGCAGCTGTGCGCCCTGTGATGGTAAAGGAGGTCGGCCTGAAAAGCATGCCCGGTACGCGAGACGGGCCGGATTTGATCGAGGGGCTGAAATTTACCGGACGGTGAAGCGAACCTGCTGGCGGGCGATGTTACGACAGATCATCGATAAGCCGGCCCAGCGATTCATTGGCCGTGGTGACGATTTTTGCAGATGCGTTGAAAAGCGTGAGCTGACGGCGTTGCTCGACGAGGGCGTCGATAACATCTCCATGAGAGCGCCGCTCGGATCCGGCCTGTGCTTTCAAAGCGGCGGGCACGATCTGACGGGGTGACAGGTCGGGCGCGGCCACACCCGCCGCCGAAGCCGGCACCGGCCCGGTTCCCATTGGCTGCGGCCCGGATTCGCCCGCCGGCAGCCCGGCCCGGGCAATATCCCGCGCTGCGGCATGCATTTTGGACTGACTGTGCTGCATCCCGGCAAGCCCTTCACCCATCAGTGAGTTCAGCAACATAAACCACCTCGACCGCGTTGTATCACTACTGATTCTAGTTGACGATGTGGGGGGGTCAGAGGTCAGCGGTCCGAAACCGGCGGCGTTTTAAGATCGTTTATTCCGGATTTCCGACTTTTTATCACCAGTGCACTAAAAGAAAAAACTCATGTAGTGCGTCTGACTCTACCGCAATCCGGACAGGAAACAGGATTTTCCGCAATTATATTTTCACTCCGCTAAAAATTGTCACTCACAAAATGATCAAATCGGCAAACGTCGGGCTTCCGAATTTTTGTGAACTGCCTGGCAACTTGTAAATGCAAAGAAAAAGCGCACCTACAATAGATTTCTTTTTTCCAATTCTGCTACCCACTCGATTGACTGTATTCCAGGTTTCAATGAACAATCGCGGCGCAATAAACAAGGTTGGACGAGGAAGAAACCGGCTCTACAGCTTTATCGAGTGAGTGAGCTTTTTTCAAGGAAGGTTTGATCGCGACTGCGTATATCAAACGTCCAAACATTGGGGGATCTGCGACGACGGCACGTCGTCCCGGAACAAATAATAAGTCTCTACAAACTGGAGCAGTGCTTTGAAAAAGAAAATTTTAATTACCAGCATGCCCGCAGTACTGGCCTGTGCAATTTCATCACACGTCATGGCGGCCAATATAATTGAAAATGGTTCTTTCGACCAGAACCGTTTATCCCCTTGGGAATTCGGGGCCTGGGAAGATTCTGATGCGACAGTTGCTGTCAGTGACGGCCGCGTCTGTGTCGACGTAACCAGCCCCGGCAGCGAAGCCTGGACTATCCAGCTGCGCCAGAACAGCCGCACTTTTGAAAGTGGTCACAGTTACACGTTGAGCGCAGATGTGTGGAGCTCCAATCCGATCGTGCTCAAGTTCGACGGCTCGGATGAGACCGGCGAATACGCCTGGCACTTCGGTTCTGAATTCGATGTCGATGCCCCTTTGAGCGGCGATCCTCAAACGATCAGCGCCGTGTTTGAAAACGAGCGCGACACCACCACCGGCAAACTGAGCTTCCTGATGGGCCTGGACCTGGTTCCGGCCAACACTGTTGTCTGTCTGGACAATGTCGTTGTCGATGATCCGGACTCTTCCGTCGCCGAACCCGAGCCTGAAGCGCCTCTCGCCCAGGTGCGAGTAAACCAGCACGCCTATATCCCCGGTGCTGCCAAACAGGCTGTATATGTCGTCCCCGACTCTGAAACCTCACCGCAAACTGCGCGTCAGTGGGAATTGAAGTCTGGCGATACCGTTGTTTCATCGGGCAACACCAGCTACTTCGGTCTGGACGCTGCGGCTGACGATACGGTCCATCTGATCGATTTCAGCTCCGTCACTACAGAAGGTGACAATTACACCATCAGCGTAACTGCGGGCGACACTGTCTACACAAGCCAGCCGTTTGCCATCAGCAGTGATGCCTATTCCGAGCTGAAGTACGATGCGCTCGCATATTTCTACCACAACCGTTCCAGCACGCCGATTCTGGCCAGTGTTGTCGGCGACACGCATGCGCGCGAAGCCGGCCATCCGGATAACCAGGTGCAGACCGCTGAATGTCTGACCGACGAATCTTCACCAGCCTGTCGCACCGCCGATGTCAGCGGGGGCTGGTACGATGCGGGCGATCATGGCAAGTACGTGGTCAACGGCGGCATCAGCGTCTGGACCCTGATGAATCAGTACGAGCGCTCTGTGTACCTCGGCAGCAACAGCAATGCGTTTGCCGATGGCACCATGGCTTTACCCTCAGAAGAAACCAGCAACGGTATTCCGGACATTCTTGACGAAGCCCGCTGGGAAGTGGACTTCTTCCTGAAAATGCAGGTGCCCGCAGGTGCTCCGAACGCTGGCATGGTGCATCACAAAGTGAATACCCGAAGCTGGACTGCCATTCCGACTGCACCAGCAGATGACACCGGTACCCGCGTTCTGCAGCCGGTCTCCACCGCTGCCACACTGAACTTTGCCGCCGTTGGTGCCCAGTGCTACCGGGTTTACAAAGAGTTCGACGCAAGCCTTGCGAACCAGTGCCTTGACGCGGCCAAGACTGCCTATGCAGCGGCCAAATCCACTCCGGAAATCAACGCTCCCACTGATGACACCGGTTCAGGACTGTACGGTGATAGCGACCGCTCCGACGAATTTTACTGGGCTGCCACAGAGCTTTACATCTCCACTGGCGATG
>CAZXLJ010000023.1:0-11991 GCA_964641175.1 uncultured Cellvibrionaceae bacterium | reverse complement strand
TGGGGCTCCAACTCCAATATCGTCAATAACATGATCGTACTGGGCCTTGCCAATGATTTCACTTGCGGTGCAGATCCGTCCTACCTGAATACCATTCAGGGCGGTATGAGCTACCTGCTGGGCAACAACCCGATGGATCAGTCCTATGTGACCGGTATCGGTGAACGGCCGCTGCGCGAGCCTCACCACCGTTTCTGGGCCAATGCGGCGAGCAATCTGTATCCAGCTCCCCCGACCGGCGCCATGTCTGGTGGTCCGAACCAGAATATCGAAGACCCCATCGCGGAAATCGATCTGGCTGGCTGCGCTCCTTTGACCTGCTTCCTCGACAACATCGAATCCTGGTCAACCAACGAGATCACCATCAACTGGAACGCACCCTTCGCGTGGACCGTGGCCTACCTGGACGAGCAGGCTACTGCCGCCGGCCAAGCCGCCACCGCTGCCCGCTGTGACGGCCCGGTAGATCCTGTCGACCCGGTTGATCCTGTTGATCCTGTTGATCCCGTTGATCCCGTTGATCCCGTTGATCCTGTTGACCCACCCGTAACCGGTGGTGGTGCCATGGGGCTGCTGGATCTGCTGGCGATGCTGTTGTTGCCCGCTGGTTTGATGTTCGGACGTCGTCGTTCATAACAGAACCACACGCCCGAAAATAAAAAGGCGCTCCAGATGGAGCGCCTTTTTTTTCATCGACTCCTGAGAGACGCTTTTTCGATAAAAAGCAGACAGATAATTTATTCTGCGTAAACACGGAGGCTAAACAATTTCATTTCTTAAAGTCCACCTGTAATCAATCCGCATTCCTTGACTGGCAATTTCATAGAGCTTGATTCTGCGCCGCCTTTCCAGCCCATCTCCCTGTGCACCAGACAATCAATTACGTAATTTTACGTATATACAAACCTTCCGTGCTCTCCTATATTCTTGCACCACGACGATTACTACAGCCCGCGATTATTCACCCGGATCGCTGACAGCCCTCGCCGTAGAGAAACAAATCAGTTTATTTTTAATGGAATGATTCTGAAAATCCATCGAATGGAGGCATGCAATGAAATTCTTCGTGGGCACCGTCTTTGTAATACTTCTGTCAGCCTGCATGGGCATGGGAAGTTCCACAGATGAAAACCATTACTATCTTGTCAATAATTCGAATTACACATTGACTCTCGACTGGCACCTGGCGCGAAGTACTTATCGCAAGCAACACATGTTTGCACCGGGCGAGCGGTTGAAATTCTTTGAAAGTGCGGTTATGCCTGGCGGCGATGGCGAAATATTCGCTTCGAATTTAATTGCTCCGCAGCACATGTTTGATACGGCCGTCATTACCGTTAGTGACACCGACCCGCCTTTATTTATCGATATTGGAATTTCTGAAGCGCAGTGGGATTATGAACTTTCAGCCGATGACGATAACGTGAAAATTCATTCATTCACGTTCACAGTCGACGATGCAATGATAGCTGCTTTGGAACCCGCTCCACAGTGAGGCTCACGCCGACCGCGTCAAAAAATCCAGCGAAATATAGTCAGCCGCAAAATCAAAGGCTGGCTCAGGCGTATTGGGAACTTTGCCAAGGCAGGGGGCCCCTAGCAGCGCCGCGAGTGTCCCCAGGTTTTCATCCAGGGCGGCCATTTCATTATCGACAATATTAGCCACCCATCCGGTGAGCATCAGACCATCACGGCGGATTGCTTCGGCGGTCAGGAGGGCGTGGTTAATGCAGCCCAGACGCATGCCCACGACCAGAATGACAGGAATCTGCAGACGCTGACACAGGCTTGCGAGTGAGTGTTGTGGATCAATCGGTACCCGCCAGCCACCAGCGCCTTCAATGACGATCAGATCCGCCTTGTGCATCAGTGCACCGCGCACATACCCTTCAAGGTGATCCAACGATAGTCGTTTTCCCTCGTGCGCCGCCGCAATATGCGGCGCGACAGGTTCGCGCAGGGCAATGGGGTTTACCTGTTCGTAGGGAAGTTTTACGGTGCTCGCCCCGATTAACTGCAAGGCATCGTCGTTGACCCATTTGCCATTCTGCAGCTCACAACCGGCGGCGACGGGTTTCAGGCCGAATGCGTTTAATCCCTGCGAGGCGGCAGCTTTCAAAATTGTGCAGGCAATTCGGGTTTTGCCAACACCCGTGTCGGTGCCAGTGACAAAAAATACTTTAGCCATGAGGTTTTTTGAGAATTAAATAAATGACGTCGTAAGTCGCCGGTACCTGACCGTCCGGGCCCCGGAACTGTTCGTATGCTGCAATTAATTGTTGCAGCCGTGCGCGCGTAGTGAGACCGCGATTGCGGCCGGCATTGAGATTGTGCGCACCGATATTTTTCAGATCTTTCAGCAGCGGCAGCAGCTCCTGATAGCGCAAGGTATGACAGCGTTCTTCGATCAGCGCCGCATCCAACTCCGCTGCCTGCACTTCCTCTTCGAGTCGGCTACGACTCTTGAAATAATTGACATGGGCGTAGCTGTCCAGGGTACTCCATGCCGTTTTAAGCTCCTGCAGGGTATTGGGTCCAAGGGTCGCCACTGCTGCCCAGCCGCCTGGAGCCAGCACCCGGCTTATCTCCTGAAGAACGAGATCGGAACGAAAGCACCATTGCAGCATGAGACTGGAAAACACTACGTCGACGCTGCCGGCCTGTAAAGGCAGGCAAACTGCGTCTGCCACCAGCCAACTGTGATGACCGGCATGGGGTTTCAGATTGTGCCGCGTGCGGGCAACCATGGCGGGCGCGATATCAATATTGATGAAACGCTCAAACCCGGTACCGCGCTGCTCCAGTTGCTGCGCCACGTAGCCGGTACCGCAACCGAGATCCACCCCCACGCCACTGTTTCCAATGACATCCAACGATCGATCCAGGAGACACCGGGCAATTTCCGTCTGCACCCGGGCAGACTTTTCATATCTCTCGGCCGCACCTGCAAAAGATCCGGCCACCGCTCTGGACGGAATGCCGCAGAACTCATGGCTCTGTAACCAGTCCCCGATGTCCGCGGTGAGGCGCGACACCCAGGCGGTGGGCAATGCGTGTCCGGCCTCATCGATGACGTCGACCCGTGCCTGGGCGACGGAGCGAAACGTCTGCGCCACCTGGGTCGGCACCAGGGCATCGGCCGCTCCCAGCAGATGCAAACTGGGTACTTGCAGCGCCTGCAATGCCGCCCGCGCATCGAGTTCGATCAGCCACCCCAGGGCGATCCGCAGCTGTCCCAGCGTTTCCACATTGGGCAGCAGCGTCGACCGCATCTTCTGGGTGAGAGATTTATGCTGCCAATCGCCTTTGACCTGCAAACTCTGGAAACGCCGGAATGCCAATGCTGGAGATTCGGCAAAATCCGCGGTAAACCGCTGGAAGGTTTCGATGGTCATGGCGGCTGGCCAGTCCGGGCGCTCTACAAAGCATGGACTGCTGGCGATGGTAACCAGTCCGGTGACTTTTTCAGGACACAAACGCGTCAGTTCCGTCGCCAGCGTACCGCCGAGCGACCACCCGATCAGCACGGACCGCTCCGGCAACGCCTGGGCGACGTCCCGCAGATAGGGATACACCGATTGCGAGCTGATCACTGGCGTCGTACCGTGACCCGGTAACTCGAGCAGCCAGTGGGCGCCGGGCAAGTGGCGGCGCAAGGGCTCCCAAACCTGGCAATCGCTTCCCCAGCCGTGGATGAATACCAGATTAGGTCCGGGTTGATCTGCGGGGAACTGCTGAAGCTTAATCATGGATTTCCAACGGCTCCAGCGCTGTTGCTCATATCGGTCCGGTGCCATTCGGCCAGCGCCGTCACCAGAGATTCCACCTGTTCGTGCGAGTGCGCCGCCGTCAACGATATCCGCAAACGGGCTCCGCCTTCGGGCACTGTAGGCGGGCGAATGGCCGTCACCAGAAAACCACGTCCAAGAAGGTACTCCGACATTTGCATTGCCCGCAAATCGTCACCCACCCAAAGTGGTTGTACCGGCGATGAGGACGGTAGCACTCGCAGGCCTGCAACCGCGGCCAGCTGACGGAAGTGCTCAATCAGTCGCTGCAGCCGTTCGCGCCGCCAGGGCTCTTGTGCCATCACCCGCAGGCTCGCGCGTGTGGCCGCAGCCACGGCGGGTGGCATGGCGGTTGTGTAGATGTAGGTTCTGGCAAACTGGATGAGGGCTTCGATCAGCGTCTCGCTGCCCGCGACAAAAGCGCCGCTGGTGCCAAATGCCTTTCCCAGGGTGCCTACAAGGATCTGCACTTCGTCCATCCCGAGCCGGAACTGTTCAACTGCACCCCCGCCAGTCTCGCCCAGACAGCCAATGCCATGGGCATCATCCACCATAAGCCAGGCCCGCTGACGTTGCGCAAGTGCCGCCAGTTGCGGCAGCGGCGCGCAATCACCATCCATGCTGAACACCCCGTCAGTCACTATCAGCCGGTTGCCCGGGGGCGCTGCGGCAAGCAGCTCATACAAATGCTGGATATCCCCATGTCGATAGCGTCGCATGAGAGCTCGGGATGCCATGGCGCCATCCAGCAAAGAAGCATGATTAAGTTTGTCTTCGAAAACGTAATCTCCCCGCCCCACCAGGGTACTGATTACGCCCATATTCGCCATATAGCCGGTGGAGAACAGCAGCGCTCTCGGGCGACGGACGAAAGCTGCCAGTTCTTCTTCGAGGGCCTGATGTTCCCGCGAATGACCGCAAACCAGATGCGAGCCACCACTGCCCGCCCCCCAGGTCGACACGCCCTGCTGAAACGCCTTGCTGATCTCGGGATGATTGGCCAGGCCCAGATAATCATTGCTCGAAAAACACAGCACCGCCCGCCCCTGGACACTGACCTGGGCAGACATGGGCGACGTAACAATCAGCCGTTGACGATAACGGTTTTGCGTACGGCGCGTGTGCAGACGGGCTTGCAGTGCCGCGTCCAGAGACCTGGACATCGCGCCTCCGTCAGGCCTGGGCTGCGTTATAAAACAGCGATGCGCCACTGCTGGGGGGCGTCGGGGCGGGATGTGCCGCCGCGCCTGCAGGTTCAACCTCGATGGATTCCGGATTGATGCCGAGGCGTTTGAACAACTGGCGATCCCGGTGGGCTTCAGGGTTGGCAGTGGTCAGCAGCTTGTCGCCGTAGAATATGGAGTTGGCGCCGGCTAAGAAGGCCAGAGCCTGCAATTGGTCATTCATCCCCTCTCGGCCAGCAGAAAGACGGACGTGGGAGCGGGGCATCAGAATGCGGGCGACAGCGATTGTGCGAACGAACTCGAATGGATCGAGATCCTTCTCAGCCGCCAGGGGTGTCCCTTCAACCTTGACGAGCATATTAATGGGGACCGATTCGGGATGCTCCGGCATGTTCGCCAGCTGCTGCAGGAGCCCGGCACGGTCCGTTTGCTCTTCTCCCATGCCGACAATACCGCCGCAACACACTTTCATTCCCGCTGCACGCACATTTGCCAGTGTTTCCAGGCGATCCTGATAAGTGCGGGTAGTGATGACCTCCCCGTAGAACTCAGGCGAGGTATCCAGATTGTGGTTGTAGTAATCGAGGCCGGCGGCCGCCAGATCCTGCGCCTGGCTGGGCTCGAGCATACCCAGTGTCATGCAGGTTTCCATTCCGAGCGCTTTGACGCCCCTGACCATAGCCACGACCTGAGCCATATCCCGGCCTTTCGGCGACCGCCAGGCGGCGCCCATGCAAAAACGGGTTGCTCCGGCGGCGCGGGCCGCCCGGGCGTCTTCGAGGACGTTTTCCAGAGCCATGAGTTTCTCAGCCTGCAGGCCGGTATCATAGCGCGCGCTCTGGGGGCAGTAGGCGCAGTCCTCGGGGCAGGCGCCGGTCTTGATCGAGCACAGGGTGCTGACCTGCACCACATTTGGATCAAAGTACTGGCGGTGTACCTGCTGCGCCTGAAACAGCAGATCATTGAACGGGCGTTGCAGCAACGCGAGAATTTCCGCGCGGCTCCAGTCATGGCGAATTGTGTCGAAAGAAGGCATGGGTCGTATCCGGAACTCGAGCGGGTTATAGTGCTGCCGGCCATGATAGGCGTTCGCAAACCGCTGTCAACTCAAAACGGAAATTCGGGTTTACCAATGGACTGGTATCACATCTTCCCTCATCGTTGTCTTCTTTGCGATGCGCTCTGCAATGCCTATCTGTGCGAAGGCTGTCAGCGCGACCTGCCGCTCGTCAGCTGCGCCTGCCCCCGCTGCGGCCTTCCTCTCGCGATCGAGGTCGCATCCTGCGGCGACTGCCTGCTCCATCCGAAACCCTTCCGTCGCACCCTTTGTGCGTTTCCATACCAGTTTCCAGTAAACCTGCTGGTTCACCGCTTCAAGAACCACAACCCGGTTGCCACTGTGGAATTTCTCGGTCCATATCTGCTGCAGGCAATCGAAAGTTCTTATGTTGGCGATACCCTGCCCCAGGCTCTGGTACCCGTGCCGCTACACTGGTTCACGCGACTGCAACGCGGTTTCAATCAAAGCGATCAGCTTGCCCATTGGCTGGGTCGATCATTAAGCCTTCCAGTCGAGCGCGTGATCGTTCGCCGCCGACGTGCGCAGAGTCAGAAAATCCTGCGACGGCGCGAACGGCTCACCAATTTGCGGGACGTTTTTTCCTGTCCTGTGCCGGTACCAGAAAAACACTTCGCGCTGATTGACGACGTCATCACCACTGGAGGCACCGTCACCCGGATTGCCGAATGTTTGCTTGCCGCGGGCGCGGCGCGGGTTGACGTCTGGGCGCTTGCACGCACGCCCCATCCCGGTTTTAGGTGACGCGCCCTCCATTGCAGGCATGACAGGTCGAGTACTCCGGACAGATCTGGTACCCTGCTGCGGTCATCCGGTGCACACGCACCCTCCAACGCAAGTGAGAGTAATTATGACCGAGCAAAATGAAGCCCCTTACTCTGAACTCACTCCGGACCGGATCATGGATGCCATCGAAGCGCTGGGACTGCGTTGTGACGCCCGTATTTATCCTCTTAACAGCTACGAAAACCGGGTCTATCAAATCGGTATTGAGGATGAGCAGCCCCTGATCGGCAAATTTTATCGCCCGAACCGCTGGAGCAACGCCCAGATTCAGGAAGAACATGAATTTACGCTGGCCCTGGCAGATCTGGAAATTCCCGTCGTGGCGCCCCTGGCAATTGAGGGCCGCACCCTTTTTGAATTCGATGAGTTTCGTTTTGCACTTTTTCCGCGTCGTGGCGGCCACGCACCCGAGCTGGACAACGATGACAATCTTTATGTGCTCGGCCAGAACCTGGGGCGAATCCACGCGCTGGGAGAAGTTCGACCCTTCGTCCATCGTGTAACACTTTCACTGAAAGTCCATGCCATCGACAGCCGTGAATTTCTTTTGTCGAACGATTTCCTACCTTCCAGTCTGCGGCTCGCCTATGAAACTCTGAGCGCTGACCTGATCGGGAAAATGGAAAACAATTTCAAAAGAACGCCACACCCCATCATCCGAATTCACGGTGACTGCCATCCGGGGAATATTTTATGGCGCGATGGCAGACCCAATTTTGTCGATCTCGATGATGCCTGCAATGGTCCACCCATTCAGGACCTTTGGATGCTTCTATCGGGCACCTATCAGCGTCAGCAAATCCAGCTCGACAGTGTGCTCAGCGGATATCAGGAATTTTGTGATTTCGACCTGGGGCAACTTGCGCTGATGGAAACACTGCGGACGCTGCGATTAATGCACTATGCAGCGTGGCTGGCGCGCCGCTGGCACGACCCCGCATTTCCCATGCATTTTCCCTGGTTCAACACTGAGCGCTACTGGGCGGAGCATATTCTTGAGTTGCGTGAGCAGCTGGCGGCACTGGATGAGATTCCCCTGCAGCTGCCGGTCTGTTAAGTCGAATTTTTTGAGGCAGGGGAACTTCTGATCAAATCTGGATCTATCCCTGCTGCCAGTCTCCGGCAGCAGGGTGTTTTAATCTTTCATAGAAGTTGACATACGTGCGCGCCATGTATTCAACGGAAAACTGCCGCGTCACATATTCACGACCGTTTTCGCCATAACATTTGCCTCTGTCTTCCATCTGCAACAGACGCTGCACCGCCGCCAGCAACTCCGGCTCAGATCCGGGCGCGCATAGCAGGCCGGTTTTCTCATGGAGCACCGCTTCCGGGATTCCACCCACCTGGCTTGCGATTACAGGAACACCGCATGCGCTGGCCTGCAGCAATGAAACACCAAGGCCTTCTTTCAGAGCGGGATGAATCACCAGGTGAAGGTTGGGCAATATCCGTTCGATGTCCGTGCGAAAGCCGGCAAAGGTAATGATGCTGTCAACTCCCGCGCGTTGCGCGTGTTCCTTGAGGGTTTGTTCCAGAGCCCCCTGCCCCAGCACCACGAGGCGCAAATCCGGGAACTGGCGACGCAGCGCAGGCAGCACATTGAAAAGGTGTTTGTGGCCCTTGCGTTCAATCAACTGACCGACAATCCCCGCCACAATATTGCCAGGCTGGAATCCGAATTCCTCATTGAACCAGTCGGTATCAGGTTGTGCCTGGAAATGCCCGGTATCCACCGCGTCGTGAATCGTCGTCACCTTGCGCCGGTCGACGCCCTCTCCCAACAGGACATCACGAATACCTTCTGAAATTGAAAACACGTGTAATGCATTGTGGTTATATTTCCACTTTGCAAACCAGCACGGTTCGGCGTTGTCCACACGACGAGTCACCAGCATGGGAACCGCGCAACGGCGGGCAGCGCGCAGACCCCAGAAATCCGCGCCGCGTCGGGAGTGCACGTGCAAATAATCGGGGCGGTCATCGCGCAGAATGTCCTCAAGGTCGCGGGCCCAGCGAAAATCAAAATCACCCCGCATGGACAGTTCATGGATCACCGCCAGCCCCTGACATTCCTTCGCAATCGCCGAGTCCTTGTTACAGACAAGTACATTGTCCACCGAATATTTTCGCAGCCCCTGCAGCAGATACTTTACCTGCAGAGCGCCGCCATACAGATGCCGCCCCGCCTCAACATGCACTACTTTCATGTGCGGCCCAGTGCGATTAGATGATGCTGAATCAGAAAAACCACTCCCTGCCGTATGATGCCGAGCCGTTGCTGTCGGTCTGACGACGCCATAAAGAATTTATGATTAATTTTCCCCGGCACGTTGCAGCCGGGAAAATTCGTGGACCATTATAGCCGCCTGTCCCAGGTTTAGCGGGACGTGAAGAGATATTCCCGGAAGAAATCGTAGACAAACTCCCTGGCCGAAATATCCTCGGGCAAATTAGGTTCGATGAACTGGGCGATGTCATTGATTGAGCGAGTGCCATCCATCAACGCTGTAATATTTTGCAGTTCAGCCGGAAAACGACTGGCATCTGTCAGGGCCGGAACGGGCAGATGCGGCAGGATTATCCACGGCGGTGGCGCCGCACTGCTACAGGTATCCGGGACGGTCGGTGCCGCATCAGTATGGTTTTTACCGTTCGGGCGCCTCGCCAAAAATGTCCAGACTTCTTCGGTTCGCCCCCTCTCACTTAAAGGGGACCAGGTGTACGGCATTAGTCTGAATTCATCGTGACTCAGCGAAAACCCCGAGAGCTCCAGCAATTCGCGCAATTCCTGCGGTGTGTATTTCTGCGAATCCGGCAACTCATCCGGATAGAGAAACGGGCCGTGATTAAGCCAGTGCCCGCCAGGCATTAACAGAGTGTCCACCAGGCCGATAAGATCCTTGCAGTCCCGGCCGTTAATATCGGCAAACCACGGAGTTACCACGAGGTCGAAGGCTGCCGGCTGCAGCGGCGCCGCCCAGGCGTCCGCCGCGATGACATGCCAGCGCAAACGCAGCTCGGCTTCTCCTTCGGAGTCCAGCTTCCACACGTGCCCGGCACCGAGTCCTTCGTGGGGATAAAGCCGCATTTCCGGAAAATCCAGCGTTGCGCCATCCCGCACCATCAGTTTGGAGACGTAAGCGAGCAATGGGTGTTTATCCAGCGCCAGTGTGAGTTCCGGGCACAATTCCCGGTGTAGGTCCCAACTTAATCTGCCTGCGCCGGAGCCAATGAAAAGTACCTTTCTGAACTTGCGGTCGACGGTTGCAAGAGCCTGACGCAGGGCATCCAGCGCCGCTGCATTTTCATCCTCGTAGCGCCGGTAAGGCTCATTGTCGAGTGGATTCCAGCCCCAATCCCGCAACATCAGCTCGGTATATTGAAACAGCCCCGCTGGAGAGAAGTTTTCGAATTCCTGGCGCCTCAACGGACGCAGACCGGCCCGACGCAGTATTTGGACGACGGTGCGCCGCGCTGTTTTCGCCACGGTGTGGTGCTGTTCCAGCTTGCGACGTGTCGTCGGCGAATGGTGGACATCGGACAGCATTGTCAGATGCACTTTCTCCGCTTGCGTTGCGTGCTCGATAAACTTTGCGAGCAGATCCTCCCACAGATACTTCTGAACAACTCCCGCCGGAAACCAGCATGGCATGCCATCGAGATCAAAAAAACGGGTATCACAGGTCGCGCAGTACTGGCGTACGCAATCGAGGCCGGTATCGGGTGTTGATTGGCATTTGGGACAGGCCAGAATGGTGGCAAGAGTGTCGGTCATGTCAGGAGATTCAAAAAAAAAGCCCAGTATAGACTGGGCTTTGGACGGAAAGGTAAGTAAAGGGTCGATCAGACGCTGATTGGGCTGCTCGACCAGCGTCGCGCCTGGGCGTGCGAACCCATACCCAGCGCATTGGCCACGCCCTGGAACAGGTCCACGGAGCGCTTGCCCGATGCGTTGGTCACTGATCCACCTTTTACGCCTGCCCCTGCCACGAACATGGGGCAGTTGGTGTTGTTGTGGGCGCGGGCATCACCCATGTCGGTAACCTGAGTGATGATGGTGTCGCTCAGTACCCCGGCTTCAGAAGCCTGGCGAATGGTCTCTGCAGCCAGACTGCACATGTAACGCGCAGTCGTCACGTAGGGATCCAGCGCATCGTTACAGCAGTGGTGCGACTGGTGGAACACGTCGTTGTATCCCGGGATGCTGAAACCATGGCTATCGTTACCGAACGCCAGGGATACCGACGCCGTGATGTTGCAACGCAGTGCGAGAACTGCGATTGCTATCTGGTTTTTGGCCGTCTGGTCGAAGACATTCCCGCTGTCTCCCGTCGCGTTGGGTTGCGTCAGGGTACATGAGGATGTGGGCGGCGCATTACCGGAATCATCATCGTCATCACCGGTGCTCGCCAGAGTACGCTCCACTTCTTCGATCGCGTTCAGGTGGCTGTCGAGTTTTTCCCGTTCGTGCTGACCCAGTTTGACGCGCAGGGCATCAATGGCATCCTTGTGCACATCAACATAGAGCTGGCGAGGGTTAGTACCGCCGCCACCGCCGCCGCCACCGCCACCGCCACCACCACCGCCACCACTTCCGGCAGCCAGCGTCAGTTTGGAAAAGGCGCTGCGGGGGTCGTCGATGGACGGAATTTCCGTCCGCGTGTTATTGACCGATTCAACGGTCAGATTGGTCGCTGCAGTCTGAACACCGAGGTTCAGGTATTTCAGGGGGTAGTTCGCACCGATCGTCTTGCCGACGTTGGCATCGAAGCTGTCATCACCCGCCTGGAAACTGCCGCCGGTAAACCGCTCGAACATCAACCCATGGCCACCCTGGGTCATGCTGGCGCCCGTGATGAAATTCATGTGCTGCTTCACGGTGTCGTACGGTTTCGATACCGCGCCCATGGTGGAACCGTTGGGACGCCATTCGCTGTCCGGAGCTCCGCCGACTGTCAGCAGCAACAGGCTCTTGCGCGGACCTGACTGGGCTTCGGCTGCGCGGGCGATCATCATGCCGCCGACCAGACCGCAGGACTGCAGCAGGCCGGAAGAGATGCCAGCAGAGGTAATCGTTTTCAACAAGTCTCTGCGTTGTTTGTCAAACTCGTTTTTATATCTAAATCTCATACTCTTAACCCTATTATTAGTC
>CAZXLJ010000022.1:0-35685 GCA_964641175.1 uncultured Cellvibrionaceae bacterium | reverse complement strand
GCCATGGTGTCCTGCTTGCTGCCGCGTATCGCTGCCCAGGCCTCGACGTTATAGGTCTGAGTGTCCTGTATGACCCCCAGAAGATCGTAAACCGGGCCATTCCAGCGGGCAGTACGGTTGGTGACTTTGAGCGAGCTCTCACCATTATGGGAGATATTATGAACCCGCTGCAGGTCTCCACCCCAGCTGGACCAGCCTTCAAGACCGGCTTCCACGTTGCCGTTGGCGATCATGTTGGGGTTGGCATCCGGCGCGTCCGGCGGTAAAGCCATCAAACCGTCGATCAGCCCGAAGTAGGCGGGCTTCTTCTGAAACTTCTCATCGAAGGGCAGCGGGTCGTCGTCGCCGTAGGTGGAATCAACCCAGGAGTACATGTCAGTGAACCCCCAGGTGGTGACGGATTCGCATTTCTGAACATGCATACAGGCACTTATCACGCGCTGGTAGATCTGCTTCTGGATAGCGAGTTTTGTGGCTCGGTCCCAGGGCAGGCTGGCAACCCGCACATCCAGCTCACTGATATTGATATTCAGACCCAGGTCGGCAAAGCGTTTGAAGTTCGCACGAATTTCATCGAAGCCGGGGGCATTGTCAACCGACAGGTGCATCTGAAAGCCAATACCGTCAATGGGCACGCCTGCGGCTTTCAAGCCTTTAAGCATGTTGTACACCCCATCCGATTTGGCATTGATGCCCGCGATGTTGTAATCGTTGTAATAGAGTTTCGATTTCGGGTCCAGCGAGCGCACCAGCCGGAATGCGTCAGCTATATACTGCGGCCCAAGCTTTTTGTAAAAAATCGAGTTCCGATAGGAGCCATCTTCCTCTATGGCTTCGTTCACCACGTCCCATGCAAACAGATCACCGGCGTAATGTTTCACCGTTTTGGTGACATGCGCATTCAGCAAAGAACGGACTTCGGTTGCCGACAGATCTTCGGTAATAAAACTGGGTGTCTGACTATGCCATACCAATGTGTGGCCGCGGAACACCTTGTCGTTGTCTTCAGCGTACTCGAACATGGCGTCGTGCGTGGCAAATTCCCAAACCGATGGATTGCCCGGCTGCAACGATTCCCACTTGCCTTCGTTTTCCGGCGTGACGTAATCGTATTCGTGATTCAGCACCGTCTGGTAACCAATGTCGCTGAACAGCGGTCCGGAACTGATCGCCGTACCCGCGAGGCGACGGCTCTTGCGGGCGGCTTCTGCTACGGAGGTTACTTGCTGTTTTTTGTAACTATTGAACAACGACTTGACGAGGTCCTGGCTGTTGTTGGCCTTCGCCGCCGCCCCCCCTGCATACAAACCCGTGAGCAGAGCCACGGCGCAGTAAGTCTTCGCATAACGTAAATTCATTACAGGTATCTCCAGTTGTTTTATGCCCTTAACGGTGGTTTCCGGGTGTACTGCCTTCAATCCAGAAAACAGCCCGAAGCCACCGCCCGCCGGACATTTCGAGTCCGGCATGGGGAGCCTTTGCTTTTAGAGGAAGACTCAAGCGGGTGCACAAAAAACCCATACTTTAGTCCTACCCCTTCAAGACGGCGCTAAGATACCACGTTGAATTACACGACATCTACTGCCAGATGAACTTTTTTCAGTTTATTTTCACTCTTTATGACTAGATGAAATAAGCGCGACCCATACCAAATAACCAAATATTCGTAGACAAAACGAAAACGTTCAGAGATGGGCGTTTAAAAACAGAAGGGAAAACGACAGGGGGAAAAGAACGCCGCGCGTCAGTCACGCCCCACAGACCGGGAGCGGAGGTGGACGTCCATTGTCCGTTTTGCACTGCTTTCTCTAAATGCGACCAAGCAGTCAGTTTGCAATGTTACTCGCGAATTTTTATGACCAGATCGATCCGGCGGTTCTTGGCCCGGCCAGCCTCGGTTTCATTATTCGCGATGGGGCGAGTCTCACCGTGTCCCTCGGCGACAACGCGCTCATGCTGGGATTCGCGATCGCGCAAAAGGCTCACGCGAACTGCGGCGGCGCGTTTCTCCGATAAAGTGAGGTTGGTGGAGTCACTGCCAAACGAATCCGTATGGCCCTCTACAATGACCGGCGCATCCGGGTACTGGTCCATCGCCGTCTGTGCCTTGCCCAACAGGACGTCGAATCGGGGCTCTACCACTGCACTGCCGGGGCTGAATTGAAGGCCGATCAGGCGTACCACTATGTCGTCTCCATATTTCAGCACGTCTGCTTCTTCCGGCGTAAATAACGCCCGGATGTGCTCGAACCTGGCCTTGTGCTGCTCTTGTCTGTCCAGTCGCTCGGACTGCATGCCCAGGCGCAGCTCCAGCTCGCCGATCATGCCATTGAGTTCGTGAACTTCACGCTGGGTTTCCTTCAATTCCACCGCAGCCGCCTGCAGCCGTTCAATCTCCGCAACCAGAGGGCCTGCCAGATCCCGAGGATCCTCGCCCACCAGTGATACATCCAGCAATTCGGCCAGCCTGTCGAAGGGTTTCTCCATATCAAGCACCAGCTCTTCCAGCGACATGTCGCGATTGGCAACCATTGCAAGCCGTTCGGCAATGACAAATGCGTGGCGCAACTCGCGGGTCGCATCTCGCGCCAGTGATCGCGGTCGATCCACATCGTATCGGTCGGCCAGGATCGCCGCCTCAGCTTCCCTTAAAAGAGTTTCCGCATGGGCCAGCGTCTTCGGTGCTCGCCTGCCAATCTTTTCGCGTTTGGCTTTTTCCAGCAGATCGTTGCCTTCCTTTAAATAGTTCGCCTTGATCGCGGCAAGCTCCGCATCGTTATAGATCGGTGCCGCTTCCGCGGCCCGCTTGCGGGCGGTTGCCTCCTTGCCTTCCTCCAGCTTGAATGCTGCATCGACGAGTATTGCTTCAGCTTCCTGCCACTTTTCCTGGGAATGCACTTCTGCTTTGGCCTGGATCGCGTTGGCCCTGCCGCGAACCGCATCCGCCATGATTACCTGCGCATCCGTCGCGGTTATGGTGGCCTTGCGCAGCTTCCGGTCGGCCTCTGCCATCGCATTGCGTGCCTGCTCGGTGTCAGCACCCTTTTCCATTTCTGCCCGCGCCGCGCGAAACACGGCAATGGCGTCGGCATAGGAGGTCGGTGCCAGCACGTTCGCATAAACCGCATTGGCCTCTCGCAGGGAATCGTTGGCTTTTCGAAACAGCGCGTCCATGTCAGTTCCCGCCGCCGAAGCCAGCTGCGTCGTCAACATCAGGCAAGCCCCTATCAGCGCGCTTTTCCACATGACTAACTTCATTGATCGCACTCTCCAATCTGCAAATTTGTATGAATCAATTCCGGCGGCAACGGTAACGGCATCACACTGAAGGCAGCATGAACGAAGTTCGGCATGATTCCGCCTTTATCAGATTGGGCGGGAAGACCTGGCCGCCGTAAGGGACAGGGGCGATCCGGTACTCATTCAAGCCAGCCAAGACGGTCGGCACCACAGGCGCTATCTACGTCGTGCCAGCGTTTTCCGGCTCGTCTTTGCCGATAGACTTTGCAAAGCTCTTGGCAAATTCGGAGGAAACAGACGACACACGTCTGCCAGTAAATTGAACTGAAAAGGGAACCGGAGTATAAATCTTCTTAATCCGACGGGTTTGCGTCGCGCCATCGAAAATGGCGGTAGCTGCTCTAATCCAGATCAGCAAGTGCATGCTCAGAGGCCACATAGTTCACGCTCGGAACGGGAAGAGTGCCCCTCTTCAGCCGCAACCGATCTCATCCGGAATTCGGATGATTGTTCCGCCGGCATACCATTTTGCGTTGCACCGTAAAACTGGCGCGGAGGGGCTTAGGAAGCCAACACAGGTGTATCAGTTCATGGCGATGAATCAATCCTCCATCATTGAATTTCCACAGAGCCTGACTCGTGCCGAATCTCGGGAACGCGCCCCGGCATCGCCCCTTCCTCCCCATTCCGTACACTGCGCCCAGGCCCTGCTGTTCAGCGACGTGGTGGGTTATTCACGCCTGATGGCAAAAGACGAAGTGATGGCGGTCTGGCTGTTGACCGAATACCGGCGCATCGTCACTGCGGGCATCCGCAATGGTCGCGGCAAGGTGGTGGAATACATTGGTGACGCGGTGCTGGCGCGCTTTGCACAGGCTAAAGACGCAGTCCAGGCGGCCTTGGCCATTCAGGTCGAAATTTCCCGGTTCAACCAGCAGCTGCGGGCAAAAGGGCCGGCGCAATCCGAGGCGTTCTTTTCGGAGCGACCCCGGTCCTCTCTGAAAGCCGACCTTCAGGTGCGGATCGGTGTGCATCAAGGCATTGTAGGCCTCCGCGGTAACACCGTCTTCGGAGACGACGTGAGCATCGTGGCGGAGCTTGAGGCGCTGGCGGTGCCCGGTTCAGTCTGCATGTCCGCCGCCGTGTTCGATGCCGTTCAGGATGATCTCGCGGGGTCGTGCAAATCCCTCGGTGTAAGGCGGGCAGGAGGCATGAATCGCCGGATACCTGCGTTCCTGGTGCGCCCAGGCAAGATCCGCTGGACGGACCACTTACACTATTTCGTCCAGTCGGTTTCCCAGTGCCTTCTTGGCTCCGGCTATCGCGCGGCCACCCTCGCCCTGACCTTCCTGGCCGTTCTGCTGGGTTCTGGTTATTGGTCAACCCGACCGTCCACCGCCAATTACGTGGAAGTGAGCGACTTCCGCAACCTGATGGACGCCACCGGCGCCAGCAATTATTTCAGCGCGGGCGTAACAGAAGCTATTCGCGCACAGCTATCCAGTTTGCCGCAGCTGTATACCGTCAAGTCGGAACAGGGCGTGTTTGCACCGGTGAAACTCGACGGCACCATCCAGCAAACAGGCGATCACCTGCGAATTTCCTACACTCTGGTGCGCCGTAAGGATGGCGTCCAGATCGGCGGGGGCAAGCTCGACGGTGCCACCCGGGATATCTTTCTGTTGCAAGACAGGGTGACGGCGGCCATCGCCCAGCTGCTGGCGGAGGAATTCGGTCTGCCGGCCGTGCGACCCGCGCCCTTGACGCTGACCGCCAACGTCACTGCTTACGACTTTTATCTGCAGGGTAGAGGGTCGCTTCAGGAGCCGCTTGCCCACGCCCCCCTTGATCTTGCCTTGAACGCCTTCAGCACTGCTCTGGTACTGGATAATGATTTCGTACTGGCCAATGTCGGCATGTGCCAGGCGTATTCTGGCAAATTCCAGTTGACCGGTGCGAGCGACTGGCTGGGCCTCGCCCACCCGTATTGCACGTCTGCCCATCGGCAAAGTGCAGAAGATCCGGTGACGCTGGAAGCCCTCGGAACCATCTATCGGGACACGGGAGATTACGACAAGGCGTTTGAACTGTTGCACGAATCCATTGAAACCGATCCATCCCGTGCGTCCCCCTATATTGCCCTGGCGCGGTTGTACAGCCTGAACAATCAGGACGAAGCGGCGGAAGCAACCTTTAAAATCGCCGCCCGAAAAGACCCCGCCAACTGGATGGCGCACCAGGAATACGGCGCATTCCTGTCCAATAGCGGGCGCCACCGCGAGGCCATCAACCAATTCGCGAAAGTCCTGGAAATTACGCCTGACAATGTGGCCGCTCACAATGGGACGGGGGCCGCCCACCTGTACCTGGGGGAATTCTCCGACGCGGCGCAAGCTTTCACCCGATCGGTCGATCTGGTGCCGCGCGCGTCCACCTGGTCCAATAGCGGCGTCATGCATTTCTTTGCGGGAGATTACCGGCGCGCCAGCCAGATGTTTGCCCAGGCGGTGGCCATGGAACCGGATAACTACCGGTGGCTGACCAACCACGCCGATGCGCTGCGCCAATTGCGCGGCCGCTCGGAGGAGGCTCGAGCGCTGTACACGCGGGCGATTACCTCGGCCACCCTTGCGCTCCAGACCAATCCTAAAGACGTCGTCGCATTGCGCCATCTGGCCATCTGTCACTTTTTCCTGGAAGAGTACGAAACGGCCAATGTGTATCTCGACCGGGCCCTGGCCATTGATCCAGACAACATCAATTCCCAATACCAGGCCCTGCGCATCATGGCTCTCACCGGCAATATCAAAGAGGCAATCGCACACTCCCACCAGCTGGTGCACATGGGTTATTCCAAGGAACTCATCGCGTCGGACCCGGATCTGGCGAGCCTTAACCAGCGACGGGACGTCAATCTGGCGGATATCCGGCCATAACACCGGGGGCCCTACGGGTGACACAGCGGTTAACCGGTAAAATTCTGTAAATTTTTTTACAGAAAGGCGCCGCAGAGTTCAGTAGTATTCCTTCTGCCGACTGCGCCGAGCCCCGCCAATGTGCTGGCCCGACCGCTCACCTTTTTGATTCCATGCCAAAAGGAGCTTTTTTATGGAACATATCCGATCCGTCAAAGATCACACCGAAACAGGTCATCGAGGCAAGCCCGCGCGCGGGATACAGTTTGTCAGCATTTCCGCCGGGTGCGATGGCATGCCCCAGGTTGATACTGAAGCCATCCGCCTCAAGGCCGGCGACACTCTCAAATTTGTGGGCGACGTCGAATTCAGCATCCGTTTTCCCGACGATTCGCCCCGCTGCGACAAGCTGTTAAAAAGCCGTCGAAGAGCCGTCAGTATCAAGATTCCCGAGACCATTTGCACTTGCGGGGACGGCACAGAAAAGACGCGACGGTATAAATATGATGTGATCATCGGGGACCGTGTGCTCGATCCGGAAATCGTCATCGAGCCCCGATAATATCCGAATACCGCAGAAGACAAAAAACCGCTCGTCACGCCCGGGCCAGCGAGCGGTTCGCATGGGTTTCCGTCACTTTTACTAAAAAACTTCCAGTACTTCATACCCCGCCCAACTCAACGAAGTGACGAATTTCTCCAGGGGCATTTCGCTGACAACATGGATATTCGAATGGTCCGGATCGGAACGGAGGCGGCAGTTCGAATCCACTTTTTTCATGACCGCCTCCATCCGTGCGAAATCATCTTCGTCATAGGACTGCGGGATACGTAACGTGTGCTCGTTCGAGTCGCGCGCACCCGTTGCCCAGAAGGCATCGACCGTGCGCTGTACCGGATTTTCCCGCGGGGAACCTCGACCATTATTCATCAGGACCTCCTGCTTTGGTGCATTTCAAAATACGCAAAATGAAGGATTCATTCCGCAAATGTGAGCCACTTTCAGCATTCGTGCCATTCATAATATTGACGCCGACCGCAGCTCGTTAGGAACGTTATATCTGCATTTACCGTGCCCACGAACTCATTCATTCCTCCACCACTCACCAATTCGTGGCGCGCAGAGCGCCGCGACCAGGAATATTGAGTACGACAACAATGTCCGGAGAGTCCACCGCCTGCGAAAAACTGCTCTAAACTTACCACGATGCCAATAAGAAGCTGCCGCGCATGCATACCCAGCGTATTCGTCCAGATTATTTCGACTTTCGCGCTCCCCTGGCGATACTGACGGCTGGCTTTATCGCGACTCTGGTCCTGTTTGCTTACGGCCTGTACGCGACTGCGGATACGCCAGCCCACGTGCGCCACCTGCCCTGGATTCAACTGTTTCTCTGTTCACTGTTCACTGCAATTCTCGGGTACGGCTCGTTTCAGTCGATCCGGACACAACAGCGCATTCGTGAAGAGGTGGCGAGACGGACCGAGGTGATGGAGCAAAGTCGGCGTCAGCTGGAACAACGGGAGGAGCGCTACCGGTTGGCGGTGGAGGCCTCAAATTCCGGCTTCTGGGTGTGGGATGTGACTGCGGATGATCTTTACTGGTCTCCGAAAATAAACGAGCTGCTCGGGATTCCCAGGGATCACCAACCCGCATTCACTGAATTCCTCTCTTTATTGCACCCGGACGATGGCCAGGCCATGCTCGACGCCATCGACAACAGCCTCAAACGTAATGAACCCTACAGTATCGAATACCGCATCAGGCACGCTTCGAACCGCTATATGTGGCTGCACGCCAAGGGGAAAACAGTTCGCGACGGTGCGGGCAATGCAACCAAACTTGCGGGCTCGGTCGATGATATTTCCGACCGGAAAAAGTTTGAGGAGAAGCTTGCCGACGCACTGAACTTCCAGAAGTTGGTTTTCGACGAGATCCCCGCACTCATTTATGTCCGCGATGCCAACTTGAACCTGGTCGAATGCAATGTCTTTTTCAAGGACCACTACCCCGGCGCCGGGGCCGGTTATCGGGTTACTACCGCTTCCAGCCGGGAACAGCTGGCCTCCACAAGTCATCTGGAACAGGACCGCATCGCTATAGAGCAGGGCTATTCGCGGGTCGAAGAATCGTTTGAATGGGAGGATGGCCGCCGCCTCACCCTGGATACGCAGCGACGCAGATTTTACAACGAACGGGGCGAAATCTTTCTGCTGGGCGTCGCGACCGACATTACGGAAAAGGAACTGCTCGTCAAGAAACTTACTGAATCCAATGAAGAGCTGCACCGCTTTGCCTATATCTGTTCCCATGATCTGCAGGAACCCCTGCGTATGATGCACAGCTTCTCCGAAAAACTGGAGCAGCACATGCAGCTTGCCGACGCTCTTGATGAAAAGGCGGCCCGGTATCTCAAATATATAGTGGACGGAGCTAACCGTGCCCAGGCTCTGATTCGGGACATTCTTGACTACTCGAGACTCGACACCACTTTGCTCAAACCCGAGGCGGTCAACCTGAATGAACTCGTGGACCTTGTACGGGACAATTTGCTGGAGAACCCCGGCTACGACGGTGCAGAAGTGAGCCACTCGAATCTGCCTACTGTGCTCGCCCATCGGACCCAGATGTATCAGTTACTGGTTAACCTGATCACCAATGGTTTGAAGTATCAGCGTGACAACCAGCATCCCCGAGCCTGGGTGAGCGCGGAAACTTTATCGAACCACTGGAGAATCGCCGTGAACGATAACGGCATAGGTATTGACCACCGTCATCACAAAAAGATATTTGAAGTATTCAAGCGCTTGCATCGTAATGAGGAATATTCCGGGACCGGTATCGGGCTGGCAATTTGTAAAAAAATTGTTGAGCGCCACGGCGGAGAGATCTGGGTGGAATCAGAACCGGGCAAAGGGTCGTCGTTTTTCTTCACAGTTCCGAAATTTCAGACAGGACAGACACTTCAATGAGCACACCTGTGTGGCCGCGAGTTCTGCTGATTGACGACAACGAAGGTGATATCGAACTGACGCGCGACGCATTTGAGGAAGCCCGAATCAATGGAGTTCTGGAGATTTGCAGGGATGGACGGGAGGCCCTGGATCATTTGATGGATTTTTGCCGGGAAAACTCCGCTGCCCGCCCTCATGTGATTCTGCTCGATCTGAACATGCCGGATATGGACGGCCGCGAATTTCTGGCGGAACTCCACCAGATATCAGAATTCGCGCATATACCAGTCGTGATACTTACCGGATCGCCATCCGACCGGGATATTCTGACGAAATACAATCTTTGCGCCTGCGACTATCTGGTAAAGCCCGTTCAGGGCGAAGACGTCAAGGCGCTCATCAGGCGGATTCTTGAACGCGCCCCCATCACTTATTGAGTATCACGATGAGCCACTCCCGCCACGAGTCCCCCAAGTCTCCCCCCTGCTCCGACACGTTCGACCGACACGACAGTTACGACAGCCTGTTACGGGAATACGAGGAATTTGTTTACGTGGTATCCCACGATCTGCGGGCACCATTGCGGCATATTGAAGGATTCTCCAAAATTCTGCTCAAGCGGCACGAAGAGACCTTCGACGAGAAATCCCGGCGCGATTTCAATTTTGTGATTGACGGGGTGCAGCGCTGCAAAGCCATCCTCGATGCCCTGCAATCGCTGGCGCAGCTGAAACCGGTCACGGTAGAGCCGGTCGATACCACAGCGGTGGTGGCACGGGCATTGGCCGCCCTGCAGCCTCTGGTTGAAACGACGGGGGCGTCGGTCCGTCATGAATCCCTGCCAGAGGTGACCGGTGATGAAGCCCTGCTGGTCACGCTGTTCAGAGAGCTGCTTAAAAATGCTCTCCAGTACCGGCGGCCGGATCACAATCCGGAGATTCTGGTGACGGCCACCCGGCGGCCTGAGCACATCTGTTTTTGTATCACCGACAATGGTTCGGGCATTGCCGCGTCCCATGTCGAAAACGTATTCAAGATTTTCCATCGAGGTGGCCGCAGAGACGGTCCGGCCGGCGAGGGCATGGGGCTGACGCTGGCACGCAGGATAGTACAGCTGTATAACGGTCACATAGGGGTGGAGCACACCGGCCCGACCGGCACCACTTTCTGCTTCACATTGGGAAAACCCGTGCCGCGATGAAATCGGCACGTTTTGTGCAATTTTTGTGACCAATTCAGAAGCGCTAGCGCCTGGTACGGTGGACGCGGGATGTCGGGAATCGGCTGCACCCTTCCCGCATGTTGATGGTATTCGCCGAAAGAGAACAGGAATATCTAATGGCTGACACCAACACCTTACTGATCATCGACGACGATATCGGCGATTTTGTTCTCTATCAGCATATGCTGGAGGAAGTCGCGCACGGGTTTGAAGACATCATCCACGTGGATTCGCTGGATGCGGCTTATGAATACCTGCATGAAACCACCCCCGCCTGCTGCCTGCTCGATTACCGTTTCCCTGATGGTTCCGCCAAGAGCCTGCTGGAGCGCCTGCAACGGCAACATCAACTCTTCCCATGTCCCATTGTGATTATTACCAGCCAGGAGGATACGAAAACCGCCGTCGAGCTGTTACACCTGGGCGCTCAGGATTACCTGGTCAAGCAGGATATTACGGCGATCGATCTGCAGCGCGCCATCGAGCACGCCATCAAGACCTGGAGTCTGCAGAAGCAGCTGAATCATCTGGCCCTGCATGACCCGTTAACCGGGCTTGTCAACCGCAAGCTGTTCATAGACCGACTGTCGCGCCTGTTCAATGAGTATGACCGGTATCAGCACGGGTTTTCCCTCGTTTACATTGATCTCGACCGGTTTAAACCCATCAACGATACCTATGGTCATGAAGCCGGCGATTTTCTGCTGAAAAAAGTTGCGCAGTTTATCCAGGAGGTTGTCCGGCATACGGACACGGCAGCGCGACTCGGCGGGGACGAGTTTGCGGTAATCCTCCCGGAGATCAGCGAAGCAAAAGCCTTTCACGTCGCCCACAAACTGGTGCAAAACCTGACGAGAACCCTGACCTGGCGAGGCAATTCAATAAATATCTCACCGTCCCTGGGTTTGACCTGCTACCCCAGCAAGGCCACCAACGTCCATGAGTTCATGCGCGAAGCCGACATGGCGCTTTACCGGGCCAAAGAGAGCGGTCGGGGCCGCTATGCTTTTTTCAATGACAGTCTTGATCAGGAACTGCGCGAGCACGAATATCTGGGTTCGGTCCTGCCCCGGGCACTGGTCCGCCACAAGCTGCAGCTTGTGTACCAGCCGATTTTCGGCCTCGCGCAAGGAGACTGGGTTTCCACAGAAGCCCTGGTTCGATGGCGCCACGAGGGCACTGACGTCCCGCCGCGGCGCATTATTGACCTGGTCACGGAGAAGCGGCTCGCTGTCTATTTTCATTCGTGGCTGTTTGAATGCTGCGTGCAGCAACTGCACGACTGGCAGGCAGATGCGCCACAGGTGGGTATGGCTATCAATGTCATGCCGGAGATTCTGCACGACGCGCGCATCATGCAGGCCCTGCTGGATGCGATCAGCTCGCGCAATATCGCGCCGGAGCGTCTGACACTGGAACTGTCGGAATCGGACATCATGCGCCATCCGGAACAGTCTGCGGAGGTCCTTACTGAATTGCGGCGGCATGGCTTCCGTATCGCGATCGATGATTTCGGTTCCGGGTACAGCTCCATGGAGTACCTGTCCAAGTTGCCCGCCGATATATTGAAGATCGATCAGAAATTTTTCGCACATCAGACGCAGGCCAAGAGTGAGGCGGGGTACGTTCTGGGCAGCTCAACCCATCAACGCCTGATCGTCGCAGCGACTGCCCTCGGTCACAGCCTCGCCATGCAGATCTCGGCGGAGGGGCTTGAAAGCCAGGAAGCCTGGCAACTGGCAAAACGCACGGGCTGTGATTTCGGGCAAGGGCACTGGCTTGCTCGCGCGCAGCCTGCGGCCACGCTACTGGAGGCATTCCGGGCAAGACAATCCGGCGCCGCCCGGCACTCCTGAATATCCGGGTTTTCTCCTTCTGTCCGCGGATTCAACCCAGCTTGTTCCACATACGCTTCGTGATTGACTGACGCAGATCAAAGAAACCCTCCCAGGGATCTGCTGCCAGCCCCGACAGGCGCCGGTCGATCGTACGCACAGTGAACGCCTGAGAGGATTTGAGCGTTTTCAGTTCCGGCCACCTCAAAGGCATTGCCACGGGCGCACCATCCCGGCTGCGGGTGGAATAGCTGCACACGCTCGTTGAGCCCCGTCCATTGCGCAGGTAATCAATAAAAATCTTGTTTTTGCGCTGGGCTTTGCTGGCAGTCGCAATATAGCGCTCGGGCTGCCGCGTGACCGCAAATTCTGCCACTGCCTTGCAGAATGCCTTGGCGTCGTCCCAATCCTGCCGTCGGGTAACCGGGACCACCAGATGCAAGCCCTTGCCCCCCGTGGTCCGCAGGAAGCTGACCAGTCCCAGATCTTCCAGTACGTCTTTCAGATAGAGGGCGCTGTCTTTCACCTCATTCCAGGAGACACCTTCATCGGGGTCAAGGTCGAATACCAGCAGGTCCGGTTTCTCCAGCTGCCTGATGCTGCTCCCCCAGGCGTGAATTTCCAGCGTGCCCATCTGCACCAGTTCAATCAAACCGGCGACATCTTCGACGTAGGCATAGGTCCCGCTACCGGATTTCTCCGGAATTTCAACCAGTTGGACGGCAGCGCCGAACCCCTCAGAAGGATGCTTCTGGAAAAAGCAGTGTCCGGTATGTCCATGGGGACAGCGCACCAGCGACAGCGGACGCCCCGCAACATAGGGCAGCATGTGCTGCGCCACCTTCACGTAGTATTCCGCCAGTTCCTGCTTGGTGATTCCCGTCCTGGGGTAGAGCACCTTGTCAGGGTGGGAAATTTCGATCTGCGCTTGGGCCGCGGATTCCGGGGGGCCGGCCCTGCGGAAAACCTCCGGCACTTCCCGCACGACATCGCGTGCGTCCTTGTCGCGCCTCAGCCCCAGAAACACCGGGTGCCGCAGCCTGTTGGCCGAGGTCCATTCGGTGAACTCGATCTCCGCCACCAGCAGGGGTTTGACCCAGACCGCGCCCGGCTCCGTGATTGACTCCGATAGAGCGGAGCGTTTGCGCTTGATGGCATCCAGTTCTTTGCGCAGAGAATTTAGGGTCTGCGTATCGAAGCCGGTGCCCACTTTGCCCGCGTACATGAGCCGCCCGCCTTCGTAAAAACCCAACAGCAGCGCGCCGAACCCCTGACGGCTTCCGGCTCCGGCGGTGAAGCCGGCCACTACGAATTCCTGCCGACGGTTGCATTTGATTTTCAGCCACTGGCGGCTGCGGGCGGATCTATACCGGCCATTTGCCTCTTTGCTGATAATTCCCTCCAGACCATGCTCACAGGCCTGCCGCAACACCTGTTCTCCCCGGCCTTCTATATGTTCGCTGTAGCGAACGGCGGGGTGGGATATCAGGCGCACTACCGCTTCCAGATATTGCTTACGCTCCCTCTGGGGAGCCTGTCGAAGATCGTACCCGTTGAAGTAAATCAGGTCGAACAGATAGAGGATGAGACTCTGGGTCGTCTCCGCCTGAAGAGCTTGCTGCAATCCTTCAAAACGTGACACGCCATCCCGGTCCAGATAAACCAGTTCTCCGTCCAGAATGCAGGGGGGCAAGGTATCGAAGGCCGCCGCGAGATCGGCGAATTTATGGGTCCAGTCCTTGTGATTGCGGGTCAGCAGTCGCGTGGAGCGCTCTTTATGCACGAGCAGACGATAGCCATCGTATTTGATCTCATGTAGCCAGTCCTCGCTCTCCGGCACCGCGGGTACCAGGGTGGCTAACTGAGGCTTCACGTCTTCCGGCATGGCGCCGTGGGTGACATCCGGATCTTTGGCGAGCACCCCGGTCAACTCGGCTGAAGCATCTTTAACACGGGCACGGGTGCCGCGCGGCTTGGGCTGACGGGGATTATTTCCCTTGCCGGTTGCCGCGCTTTTGGGGGTCTCCGCACGATGCTTGCCAGTTGAGTTTTTTCCGCCGCCGGGGCGGCTGCTTTTGGTAATGCCCTGCTTGTCACTCGCTGATTTCGCGGCAGATTTACGTCGACCGGCGGCTTTCTCAGCGCTGGACGCCGCGCTTTTCTGATCCTGCTTTTGTGTCCCATTCCCAAGAACAGCGCCCTCGCGCGCGATGGTCTGCATGGCTCGCCGACTGGTGACACTGCGCTCATAGCGCGCCGTGACGTCCTCTTCGCTTGCGTATCGGTCGTGACGCTTTATAAGCAACCATTCCTTGCCGGTGGTCTTGCGACCGTGCATTCGTACCAGCGACCATTGACCTTTCAAACGCTTGCCGTGGAGGGAAAAATCCAGCTTACCCTTTTCCAGATTTTTCGCCTCGTCGCCTTCTGGCTCCCACTCGCCGGTATCCCACAACATGACCGTGCCAGCGCCATAACCCGGCGCAGGAATAATGCCTTCGAAATTGCCGTAATCAAGAGGATGATCCTCCGTCTGCATGGCCAATCGCTTATCGCCCGGGTTCAGGCTTGGACCTTTGGGGACCGCCCAGCTTTTGAGTACCCCGTCCACTTCCAGACGGAAATCGTAATGCAGATGGCTTGCCTCATGTTTCTGAATGACATAGGCATGCCCGCCTTTGCGAAGGTCCGATTTCTCTCCTCGTGGTTCAGGCGTATGGTTGAAATCGCGTTTTTTATTGTAGACATCAAGACTCATGGAGCACCCCTGCCTGCCAGCCCTACCGACTCTGACAGCCACAGTGCAATTATTGAACCGATTGTCTGAATTTCAAACGACGAGACCTGCGCGGCACCCAATGACGCCCAGGTGTAATTCTTACAACGAGGTTGGCCAGATATTGCTCAATAGCAAGCTTTTCCGCTTCCATCCAGAAGGACGGGCGGGATAAAAAAAGCACTTCGGGATTTCCCGAAGTGCTTAGGTCGAAGCACTACTTGAGTGGCCCAGTGCGTTGAGGATCAGGCACGCCCCTGGAGGGTACTGCTGGACTGAAGATTTTCCTTGACCGCCCGGGCGCCAGCTTTGCCGGCCTGGGTGAGATCATTCACGGAAGATTCAACCAGAGATTTTGCCTTGTCTTTTAGGTGCTCGCCCTTTTCTCCCAGCAATCGCTTCTCGGCTTCGGTCTCCGGCAACGCCGCGCCAAGCAGCGCACCTACCGCCAGAGCCGCGGCCCCAATGGCCAGAGGATTGGCTTCGAAAAAGTCCCTGGCACCATGGGAAGCCTGCTGCCACTGCCGCCGGCTTCTTTCCCGGGCCTGCTGTGCGGATCGACGGGCGTCTCGAGACAAATGACGAGCCTTGTCCCCGGCTCTATGCAAGGACTCGCTTGCCCCGTCCCGGGCATGGCGCGCCTTGCTGCTCAAGTCGTCCTTCAGGCCTTTCACCTTTTGGCGGGCCTTGTCCGTAGTGCTCTCCGCCGTTGATCCGGCCAGGGACGATGTCGTTGTAGCGCTGCTTCCGAATGCGTTGTCAACATAGCCGCTGTCTCCGTACAACTCCTGGATATCTTCATCATAGATATCTTCGTCATAGGCCGGATCCACCCCATAGCTGGCGCGCGTGGGGTAATCACTGTCTTCGCTATACCATGCTTCCTCACGATAGTCATCGCGACTGCGACCCATCGCCATCCAGGCAATACCCACGGCGGTCATGATTACGGGCACCGGATTATTTGAGACTGTACGCACAAGGTTGTCTGAGAAAGTGCCTCCGTTGCGGCGGGCATAACTCCACACCTGATCGAAAATTTGCCCCGGTGACAGTTTGTCTTCAAGCGCGCTGATTGTCTGGCTCAGGTGGTTCCTGTCACGATCGATGTCCCTTTCTATGTCATCAATGCGGTCGTTTGTGTGGTCACGGCTACTCATGACAAGGCTCCTTTGGCAGTGTGCTGGGTTTTCTTGACGGAATTAATGGTGCGGTCTGGACGCATTGCTGCGGCGTCCAGTTTCTTTTTACCAGCCCCCAGCATGGCGAACCCGATGATACTGACGGCACCTCCAACGATGAGCGCGGCCAGCCACATATCCATCATGGTCCCCAGACCCAGTACAGCAGCAGCAATCAACGTGAGGACACCGGCATACAACACGAAGGCACCGGACGCCGTGCTGACTGCACCGTTTTTCATTTCCTTGATATTTTCAAAAACTTCCGTTTTCGCCAAAGTAATTTCCTTGGTGAAAATACTGGTGACGTCATCTGCCAGTTGACGGATCAGGCTCGCAACGGATGCATCGTTGCGCGAGTCTTTAAGGGGCACTGTGGATCTCTCTTCAATATTCATAACGTAACTCCTTCAGCGTTAACAGGTTGGTGTTCTAGAAACGATCGATCAGAGACTCGCTGGTGGTGTAACTTTTCGAAGGCTTATCCAGATCCGGACGACTTGCCTGATAATCACTGGACGAGGAGGACGTTGAAGCAGAAGGCTGACTCAGTGAATCGCTGCTGTCGCGACCGTAGCGGGTGCTTTGACCATATTCGCTGGAGATTCCACTGCCATATTCATTCCGGGTATCGTATTGCTTGCTGGAACTGGACCCGGATTTAGCAAGCCGCGCAATACCCAGCCCGATGGCAACACTGCCCGCGATGAAAAGGGCCGGGTTCTCGCGCGCCATCCGCTTTGCGTCGTTGATGAGTTCGTCCGTATTCTTGCTGCGCAGACTGCTGGCAACACTGCTGACGTAATGTGCAATATCGGAAACATAGTGGGAAAGGCTTTCGTGGTTTTCATCCTGCAATGTACGGGCTGCAGACTCCGCAGCGCGAGACAAGTCATCCATGGTACCGGCCGCCGTATCTTTGGCAGTGCCCAGTTTTTTTTCTGATTCCTTTTTAGCTTCTTCTCCCGCCGCACGTACGTTTTGCGAAATCTGTTCTTTGGACGCTCTCGCGTCTTCTTTGAGTCTGGATTTCAAATCCGACTGGGCAGTCGTGCCACCCGGGTTATTGGTAGTGCCGATAGCGCCAGTACTGTTGGTATTGTTATCTGTGTAAGAATCCATAAATCCTCCGGTCTTAAGACTTGGTGAAGCGATACGACGCTGCGAACTCACAGTGTCGTCGGCAGCTTGCGCCTGCCCGATGTGCCATTACAAAAGCGAAAAGCGGACCAAGTATCAGAAATATTCTGGGTAATCGCGAATCTGGTTGAAGCAGCAATGAAGCTGGTTGGAGCAGCAATAAAGATGATTGCCGCGCTAAATAACCGAGAGTTTGTTAAACCGAGCCTGATCAGGCGATCCCGCCTGATCTATTTTACAAACTTGATATGTAAGGTTTATAAGAAGGGAGACTTTCAGGGAATTAATTTCATGGAAAATATTGAATTTGTTCGGAGGTTGCATCGACACAGGAACGACCCTATGCCGATGCACCTGTTTTAATTGGTCAGTTTCTTTTTAAGTTCGAGCATTTTTTCGCCCAGCTCCTGTAACTGCGCGTCGGTCAGAAGTTTCCGTGCCTTGACGAACATTTCCTTTTCTTCTTCCTGCACGTGATGCTTCACCATCTCGGACAGCACTTTGGCGCGACCCGCGAACGCCTCTGAATCGACCTCGGTATTTTCCAGGTCAGGAATCACGGTCTCTTCCAAAGCCTTGTGCTCCTCCTTGGCTTCGAAATACATGTCTGTTTCTTCTTTCTTTCCCGCTTCTTTGAAGGCGGGGTAGAAAACCTGTTCTTCTAACTGCGTATGAACTCTCAGTTCATCGGCAATTTCCTGGAGTAGCTCGAGGCGAGATTTTTTTGCACGAGAAGTCGTATCCATCAGCTGAGAGAGCAGACCATTCACTTTTTTATGATCTTCTTTCAGCAGATCTATTGCGTTAATAGCCATACCTTTATTCCCCTGTTTTATTGATTGAGTGTTCACTGTTGCATGGCCCGAGCAAGGCGCGTGCCATCGCCCCCGCAGAGTATCTCTCAGCAACACGTGAGATCGCGTAGCCGCATTGCGTTTCTAACCGCGTGCCCTCCTCCGTCGTTATTGAAATAAGCGAACACATCTCGCCCTTGACCGGCCCATTCCCGAATTCTGTGAGCCCACCATTGCAGGTCCGCGTCGGTGTAGGATCCACCATAAAGGTGATTGTGATCAGGCCCGTGAAGCCGGACATAAACGAAGCCCGTCGTCGCCTGCAATATGCAGGGCAAACCGGCGCCGCTCATTACGCAGTAGGCGGCCCCCCAGCGTTCGAGCAGTTCGAATGTTTCCGGCCGGTTCCAGCTGCTGTGCCGAAACTCAAATGCAGTACGCATCCAGGGCGGCACCAGTTGCAGCAGATAGTTCAGACGCGGCCAGTCATATTCGAGCGTTGGCGGAAGTTGCAGCAGGAGCACGCCACGACTTCCAGACAGCTCGTGCCAGCACATCCTGAATCGCTCAATCCACTGTTCCGGGGCGTACAGCTTCTTGCCATGTGTCAATCCCCGGGCCGCCTTCACACTCAGGATGAACCCCTCGGGTAAACGCGCATGAAGCCGGCGAAATCTTTCATTTTTAGGCCAGCGGTAAAAGCTGCTGTTTAACTCGACGCTATTGAAATGCGGCAGATAAAACGGCAAACGGGACCACGGGTCGGTCCCCGGGGGGTAGAGGACGGACTGCCAGTGATCGTAACTCCAGCCCGAAGTGCCTATATAGATAGTCACCGCCGCTTACCATTCATTTAATCCTGGGTTTTCCGGTGGTCCGCCCGTTCTCTCCCTGCCGGATGCGGTTTGTCAGAGTCCTCGTGAAAATCATCACGCTTGACGAGGAACTCAAGACCCGCTCCGGGATCTTCTTCTCCGCCCACCGATTCGTCCGCCGGAGCGCCCGCCTTCGCATCCTTGCGAGTTAGCGTCAAATCGCGCTCCGGCGTTTCGAGGCCCCCGCTCTTGCCGGTAGAAATACGCGCGTGCTTGCTTTCATTATCTTGACTGGCCATAGAATTCCCGGATTTTTCAGCAGCTTTTCTTTAGCTGCGATACAAGCGCCTATTGATCATAGGTGCCTACGAGTTCACCCGTGGCAAGGACATGACCTTCCATGGCTTTCAGCAATTCGTCACGGGTGAGGGGGGCGGTAACCTTGAGTTCGGTATCCAGCGCGAAAATCTGGAAATGATAATGATGGGCAGGATCTTCCGGCGGCGGTTTCGGCCCAAAGTACCCAACCGAGCCGCGCTCGTTTCGGCCCTGCAACGAATCCGGCGGTTGCGGAACCTGAGGCGCCTGGGGGACACCTTTCGGAATGCGCGTAACGGGCGCGGGAATGTTGTAAAGCATCCAGTGAACAAATGGCGGATCTTCCGCAACATCCGGGTCCTCCATGATCACGGCATACGATACGGTGCCCTCCGGCCCGGCAGACCAGCTAAGGGGTGGCGAAACATTCTCCCCATAGGCCGTGAAAAGTTCGGGAATCGGACCCCCGTTTTCAAAGGCTGGCGACGACACCTGAAGCGCAGGCCCTTCCCCCCCCATCGCATTTTTCGCCAGAACTTCCAGTGAGTCGGCGCGGGAACTCACCGCCTGGTCCTTCACCCGAATCTGGGCGCCCATCGCATTGGTAGGCTGGTTGGGCCTGGAGGGTCGTTGAGCTTTTCCCGTATACGCAATCCGGTAAATAACCCCGTTGGTGTCGTCAGTCACCAGCAGGGAGCCGTCCTGTGCCTGAGCGAGTCCCGCGAGACGGCCTTTGTGACCCCAGCCCCCTTTCACGTCGCGCAGAAAGCCAGTGGCAAATGCTTCGAATCCGGAAGGGCTGCTGCCATTAAATCGCACGCGTACGATTTCATATCCGGACGGTGGCTTGCGGTTCCAGGACCCTCGCATGGCGATAAATGCGTCTCCGCGATAGTCTTCCGGAAATTGTTCACCAGAATAAAACGTCATCTGCATCGGAGCGGCATGAGGTGTGTAATAACCGACCGGTTCTACACTTTTGCGAGCCCAGTCGCGCAGGGAAATATCACCGGGGGGCTCATCCTGGGGATTGAATTTGCTGTTGTCATAGACATACGGCCAGCCGTACTGATTGCCTTTGACGATCCTGTTCAGCTCTTCGTGCTGCTCGTTGTCTCCCAGCCAGTCGATTCCATGATCCATGCCGAACAGATCTCCAGAGTCCGGATGGAAGGCAAAACCAATCGTATTGCGCAGGCCGGAAGCAAAAATTATCCGCTGGCTCCCATCAGGATTGAGCTGCAGCATGGTAGCCGATTCCGGATTGCTTTCATCGCAAGCGTTGCACGTAGAACCTACAGACAGATACAGCCGGTCGTCCGGTCCCACCTGAATGGTGCGATTGGGATGCTGGCCACCGTCCGGAAGGTCATCCAGCACGAGCTCCAAAGGTGCGAATGCGCCTTTGTCCACGATACGCGTTCTATAAAGTTCGTTGACCGTCACCAGGTAGACATCGTTATCTTTTATTGCGATTCCGTGCATTCCGGGTCGACGCGCTACCGTTTTTTGTTCATCCGCTCGCCCGTCTCCGTCGCTATCGCGCAGCATCAGCACATCCCCAACTGAGCGCCGGGTAACATAAACGGTTCCATCGCCGCTTACCGCCAGCATGCGCGGGTTTACCAGATCTTCCGCAAAAACCGAAATTTCGAATCCCGGCGGCAAACGAATCTGCTCAACCACTTTTTTGATATTGAGCTTGCGAGGTTCCAGAATATGCCCGACTACGGTCACGTCGGCAGCCTTGGGGTCTTTAAGCTGGTGAGAGACCGGGGGGATGGCGTGAGGCGGCATGGCGGCGGCGCTGCTGCTTGCCGCCAGCGCTAAAAAAAGAGCAAATCGTCGTGGATTAACCGGCGGTCGCATATATGTTCTCCATCGCCAAAAAGGGTCGCTTTGCAGATAAACACAGCAACTTGCACGCGGGCGCGTGAAGCAACAACATCTACGGAATTGCCTCCTCTACGAACGCGTGACGCAGGCGGATCTTCCCCGGTTCGAACCATTAGACGGGGAACCGGGTGAAACCTGCCTCAACTGGACCGCGGCCCCTGCTGTTTCAGGGACAGGTTGGCCAGGGCACTGTCGGTCATAAAATGACTGCCAATAATCTGAGCTTTCCACTTGGCTCCGGGAACCACCATATCGTCGCCGTCCATTAACGCCTTATAGCCGGCGCGAGCCACATCCGCAGGGTCCGATAATTCCTGATCCAGAATTCTGGAATTTTCCATGTTGGCCTTACGGAAAAAATCCGTATCCGTCGCGCCCGGCAGCAGCGACGTCACCGATATACCGGAATCCTTGAGCTCTGCGCGGATTGATTCGGTAAAGGAATGGATGAATGCTTTGGTACCGTGATACACGGCTTGATAGGGCCCGGGGATCTTCCCCGCAATGGAAGCAACATTCAGAATTCTTCCGTCACCGCGTGCGACCATTTCTTTCAGAAATAACTTGGTGAGGATCACATAGGCACCAATATTCAATTGCAGAAGTCCGAGCTCCTTGCGTAAATCGGTCTCAATGAATTCCCCAAACAACCCCTGCGCGGCGTTATTAACGAGCACATCAATTTTTATTCCGAGACGCTGGACTTCTTCGTAGACTGCAAAAGCATTTTGCTGCTCGAACAGGTCCTTGGCAATAGTCTCAACCCGAATGCCATGGGAGCGCGAAATCTCTACCGCCACAGAGTTAAGGGAATGCAGGTCGCGGCCTACAATAATGAGATTGAAGCCGTTTTCGGCAAAAACCTTTGCCAGCTCCAGACCAATTCCACTGCTCGCCCCGGTGATTAATGCATGCTTAAATTCGATCATGAGGTTTTCTCCTATAGGTTTATTTCGCTTGGAATTCGACGAACTGTCATTTTCCCTGAATTGGCTTTCGGCGAAAATTTCAATTGAGCCGTGAAGAAACTGGAGGCAAGCCTCAGGCCAGATACAATTATTTAACTGCCGCACCTATTTAACTTCTGCGCCTATTTAACTGCCGCGCCTCCTCGTCATTTCCCGTCGGTCCGCTAAGCGCGAAATATTGTAAAAATTTCCTGATGTGCCCGGATTAAGAGAATTAATACATTTTTTTACGTCACCCTTCTTTTACGTGACCCTTTGTGTTATCGCCGGGAGGACGCCCCTCGCATCTCAGAATAGGCTCGGTTTTCCGCTCCATCGCTGGGATATTTATTTCTGGTCTGATTTATGCAATCACTCGCAGCAAGTGGCTAACACAGAACTGCCACCAACGATAAAGTCAGACCTGTCAGCAATGACAGAAGTCAAACATTCCGGAGGCAAAGTATGAACAGTGAACGAGTAAAGGTGCATGGCACCACCCAAAAACCGGCTCAACACAACAAGCTCACTCGACGCATTCTGGCGCTCGCCATTGGCGGACTGATGACTAACGTCGCTCTCGCACAAACTGATGCCGACACGACTCAGGGCTCCATCGGCGATACCATGGCGCCTGAGTTCCAGCAGCTCGATCAGAACAGTGATAGCAGACTCGAATGGAGCGATGTACGGACCGTACTTGAGCCCCGCCTCAGCGCCGCCAATATGGACCCGAGGAGCACTTTTGATCAGTACGATGAAGATAATGACAACGCATTGAGCGAACAGGAATTTGATAGCCTGATCTCTGCCATTGATGACGCTGAATTATCTTCCCAGGGGACTGCCAGTACCGACTACGGCACCAGCTCGGCCGCCAGCGATACCAGCCAGTCGGTCGGCGGAACCGCGCTGCCGAATGACAACATAGGATCGACAACCGGAGAGCTAGATTCTGAGAATCCGGGTGTCGCAGATGCTGCTGGAAACCCGACTGATGGCGCCATCGTCACCACTGACCAGGATGGGAGTGCTGTTGGCGATCCCGCCACAGATCCGGAAGCCTACGAAGAATTAAGTGGCAGCCAATCCAATACAACGGATACTGGTTCTGACCAGGCCGAGGACAGCTTGATTGAGCAGCCCGCCAGCTACGACAGCGAAGAGGCATCTGACCAACCGTCAGACTACGAAGACGGAACACTGCAGGAAGAACCTGCGCGCTTCGAAGGGAGTGGCATCAACGGTAGCGAGGCTGACAACGGTGTTGCCAATAGCAGCAGTCTCGACAGTTCAGAGTCATCGGTTAACGCTGCTGAATCCGGCACGGCAGTCTCTGGCCCGGTTTCGGAGCCTGTTGGTAACGGCACGGCCCCTGCGGACCATGGTTCCGATGTCGCAGCTACCAGCTCGACTACAGGCATTGAAGACACGGTCAATTCTTCGGCCGGCGGAGAGTTCACTACCGAGCAACCCGCGTCCTACGATGAGTCTGCCGTGACCGGAGTTGGTAACTCTGCCGATCAGACCTTGGAAGAGCCGATCAACCAGTCACCCATTTCGCAGGCCAATATCGACAGCACACCCGCTGAATTACGCAAGCTGCCCATCGCTGACATTCAGGATAAGGCCGTTCGTAACTCCAAGGGCGACAAGATTGGCGACGTTAACGACCTGGTGGTCAACCGCGATGATGGCCGGATCGGTTTTGTGGTCTCAGCCGGTGGCGTTATGGGTATCGGCAGCAAAAAGCTCCTGGCACCCGTCGAAGAGCTGAGTTTGCGCGGTGAAGATCTGGTATGGGAAACCGAGAAGAGCAAAAGTGAGCTGAAGGATTCAGATCGCTATAACTCGGATAACTTTGTAGTGATTTCCGACCAGTACCAGACCCTCGACGATCTGAACCAGGGCGGTCTGTCTAACCGGTAATCCGTCCAATGCTGACAGGCGGGGAAGGTATCATCCTTCCCCTTTTTTGGTTTCGAAAATTATCCCGGCTTAAATTTTATCGGAGAGACTCATGTCACGAACCATAGAGGAAACGCAGGGCGAACAGCCTTGGTGGCTCGAAGAAGGTGACCATCTCTGCGATAGTTGTGGACATGGATTTCATCTCGAAGCGCTCTGCAGCTGCTTCACTTGCGACAGCTACGTGTGTTGCCACTGCGTTCAGGCGTTACCCGTGAAAGGCATGGGCTTTCCCGAAAGTTTTCATCGACATTGCGCAGCCTGCGTGTCCAATAATAGACCCGGTAACGACAGTTCAGGAGATAGCGAGCCATGAGCGCCCGAGCTCTTTGGAAAGGCATCATACAGCTGGAAGGTCTGGTCATACCGGTCAAGCTGTATTCCGCGCTGACGGACAAAAGTGTGCACTTTCGCCTTTTGCATCGGAAAGACAAATTGCCGGTTAAGCAGGTACTGATCAGCTCTAAAACCGGTAAAGTTATTCCCTTCGACCAAGTTAAAAAAGCCTACACAGCAGACAACCGCCAGCAAGTGATTCTACAGTCCCACGAACTGGAAAACCTGATTCCGGAGAAATCCCGGGACATTGAAATCAGCCGTTTTGTCAATCCTGAGTCTCTGGATTTTCGCTGGTATATACGCCCTTACTACCTGGGGCCTGACGGCGCTGATGAAGCGTATTTTTCGCTGATTGAAGCTTTGAAATCTACCGGGAAAATCGGTATCGCCCACTGGACCATGCGCAACAAGGCGTACCACGGTGCATTGACGCTTTTCGAAGATTACCCGGCACTGGTGGTCATGCATTCTGCCGAAGAGGTAGTACCCCTCTCCGTGCTGGAAGCCCCGGGCGGAAGCCCACTGAGTTCGAATGAACTGCTTATGGCACGACAGCTGATCAATCTTCTGGATGCGGACTTCGTGCCGGAACAGTTTTCAGATCAATACCGCTCTCGCGTCCTCGAACTGATCGACGCCAAAAAGCAGGGCAAAAAAGTAAAACAGGTTAAAGCGCCCAAGCGCCGCACAGAGCCTGACCTGAGTCAGGCACTCCAGGCAAGCTTACGTCGTGCCAGATCTTGAGGGTTTTGAATATGGCCAGCAACGCGATCAAAAGAAACACCCGGGAACAACAGGATTCGAAATCCGAAGGTCCCAAAAAGCGGTCAAGTGCAGCCAGCCGAAAATCCACGCAGAAGCAAAGCAAGGAGACCGCCAGCCGGTCTCAGGCGATAGCGCACGGCCCACGTCCGCTATGGACCGGCGTTATTGCTTTCGGCCTGGTGAGCATGCCGGTGTCACTCTATTCGGCCACTCGCCATTGGGGCAGCTCGCTAAAAATGGTCGATGCATCTGGACAACCACTAAATAGAAAGTATCGCTGCGAAAAGGATGATGTGGAGCTGTCCGGAAGCGACATCATCCGTGGCTATGAAATTGAAAAAGACCGGTTTGTGACACTTGAAGACGATGAGCTGCGGGCTTTGGCACCCGAGAAGTCCAGCGAGATTAATTTGCAGAAATTCATCTCTCTTGATGATATTCATCCTATCTACTTTGACAAGAGCTATTTTTTGGTGCCCGACGCTGCGGCGGTTCGCGCTTACCGGTTGCTGGCAGAAAGCATGGCGACGGAGCGTCGCGCCGGTATTGCCACATTTGTTATGCGGGACAAGGAATATCTGGTCGCCATTATCTCGGAATCCGGAATTTTAAGTGCCGAAACACTGCGCTTTCACGATGAGATCCGCACCCCGGGGGAAATCGGTCTTCCACCCGCGATGCACGCACAAAAGTCTCTCGTCAAGAAGCTGGAGAGCCTGATAGGGAAATATTCTGCCACGGAGCTGGATCGCAAAGAACTCGAAGATCTGCAAACGCAGCGTCTGAAGGATCTGGTTGCTGGCAAACTAAAAAAAGGTATTGATGTCATCATCAAAGAAAAGCCCAAAGCAAAACGCCAGCCTGAAATCGGTGACGAATACGGCAGTGAGATGGAAGCGGTTGATAAAGTTATTGACCTTATGAAAGTCCTGAAATCGAGAATTGAAAAGGATAGCAGCAGATCTTCGCGAACGCCGGAAGCGCCGCTGCACCGCCGCAACAGTTCCCGATCAACGACACCCCTTCATAGTCGCAAATCATCCAGAGCCGTCATCACCAATCAATCAAAGTCCTTTCGGTCGGGGGATAAAAAGCAGAAGCTTGGGGAACTCACTCGCGAGGAACTGTATGAAAAGGCGAAAGCCATGAAAATTGAGGGTCGCAGCAGAATGACTAAACAACAACTGATTGAAATTCTGTCCGGTTAAAATCATGACGTTCCGTTCCCGCTCTGACTCGTTCATTACATCCAGGACCGGTCTAGCCTTGATGATCACGGTGGTTATAATCGCCCTGCTCCGCATGGCTTTACCGCCTTTTAGCACCTGGTATCTGAATACAAAGGTTCTGGCGGATATCGGCGATTATACCGGGTACGTAGAAGACGTCGATCTTGCGGTCATTGGAAGCAAATACCGGTTTGAAGGCCTCAACATTCGCCGTAAAACGTCAGAACCCTCCGTTCCATTCGTCGAACTGAAAATGGTGGAATTTCATCTTAGCTGGCGCTCACTGATGAAAGGAATTCTGTCCGTTGATGTGGTCCTGCTGAACCCCAAGCTGAATTTCGTTGATGCGAAAACCGATGACAAGAAGCAATCCGGTGCCGGCGGAGACTGGCTGCGGGTTATCGACGAGGCCCTGCCATTCTCCATCAATCGGCTGGTAATCAACAATGGTGAAATTACATTTTCCAACGAAGATACTGATCCTAAAGTCGCTCTTTACGCTCATCGTCTGCATGCCGTCGTGGAGAATCTCACAAACATTGAAGACGACAGCGGTGAGCGTGTCGCCAGGGCAACGCTTAAAGGAAAAGTCCTCGATGAAGCCGATCTGTCTGCAAAAGCCGAGTTTGATCCGTTTGACTACAATGATTTTGTATTTGCGGGGCAATTAAGCAGCCTGCAGCTGACCAGTATCAACGAATTTGCGCGGGCCTACGGCAAGCTGGATTTCTCTAAAGGGCACGGCGACGTCTTTGCGGAAGTCAAGGCGGAGGACAAGCGCTTGACGGGTTACATCAAACCCCTGTTCACTGACGTAGAGATACTCGATTGGGAGCAGGATGTTGAGCAGCAGAAGAAGAATCCATTGAAGCTTCTATGGGAAGGTGCCCTTGGATTCCTTAAAACGATTTTCACCAATGCCGAGACCGACAAGATTGCTACCCAGATTAATATTGAGGGTGACTTGAGTGATGCAAAAATCAATTCATGGAGCGCAGTCTGGAATACGGTTAAAAATGCGTTTGCGGATGCGTTTGAAGCGCAGTTTGAGAAAATGACACCGTTGACTGATTGATGCCCTTTGATGCTATTCGGACTTAATCAGAGGTTCGCTAGAGGCCGATTCTGTCGGGATAATTTGTTATGCAGGTAATTGCAATGATTTTCCTAACCATGCTGACACTCGCCACTGCCGGGTTCGCGCACAGCCGCATAGCAACCCATAGCACCAGTCGCCTTTCCAGTACCTTCAGTCACGGAATTCTCGTCCTTGTCGGCACTGGTTTCGCTTGGGCGATGCAGAAAATCTATCACCAGCCAACCGACCTGCTGAACTGGATGATTGCGCTCAGCGCATTTGGCGCAGTCCACGTGCCGGCCGCCTTTATTCTATTTATAAAGGATCGCCAACACAGCAAGTAGGACCGATCCTCCAGCGAGGGGAGCTCTGATCAAGTCCGAACAGCCTCTGCCCGAGACAAATCGGACCGACGCTCGGCGTTCGGCCCGCAAGGCGCTCTTCGCAGCGAATGGCCTAAGTCCTTTGCTTAAGCCCTTCGCAAGAAGAGCAACAGTCCTTTGCTTAAGCCCTTCGCAAAAAGAGCAACGCGACAGATGAACGTTTCGGCCGCGCCGCACCTGGCCGGTCGCACCTGGCCGGCCGCACCCTAAGGGGCTTGCATCGGTTCGCGAGCTCTGCGTTGGCACTTCTCGACAGGCAGTCAGCATGCCTTCGAAGCGCCGCCTTGATCTCGCAAAGCGCTGTAAGCCAGACACTATTCGGACTTAATCAGAGGTTCCCTGGATCTGCTATACCTGTAAGACAGTCGAACTTAATCGCACGCCCGGTTAGCAATTCCCGATGGCTCTAAAAAATATATTTCTTCCTCGTGCCGGAGTAAGCGCGCTGATAACCGTTCTGATCAGCAGCTGGTCATCATGCACCGCTGCAGTATCATTTCTGGTTTTCGACCCGGACAGCATGGCCATGGGCGGCGCTGGTGCTGCCACCAATACCGGGCGGTATCGCCCCTGGTCCAACCCTGCCCACCGCGTGAGCAGACCTCCCAGCTTTTCAGTCTCAGGCTATCTCGCAGCCCGGGCAATCGACCGTCAAAATTTTATAGACACATTTAAATATGTGCGCGACGTAGAAGATGAGCTTGAAATCGAAGAGCAACTGGATGCGGCGCAAAGCGCTTTCGATTCCGACGATCTCGATACCTCAACCCTAAGGCGCCTGAGCACCACCGCTGAACGACTGGTGCTTGAAGTGGAGAAGCTACCGGACAAGCCCTTGCGCATCACAGCTGCCGCGGCCAGCCAGTTCGTCGTGGAAAATCCGCGCTGGGCAGGGGGTATCTACGCCCGCCATTACCGTGTTCTCGGCGGGCTTGTACAAAATGATCCCGGTGACCTTGTCCGTGTGCAGCAACTTGCAGACACGTCGCGCTCCCTGGCAGATATGCTCGATGGAGCTCAGCATCTGGGACGTCTGGTCGAGGATTTCAACTGGCCCCTGCTGGAAAACCTGATCCGGGATTCCGCGGAGGTCGGTGAGCTCAATGAGCAGCTACGCGACTACCGGCAGTTGCCGGGCGTGCCTGAACTGGAACAGGCATTCCGGGGCTTCAGCCAAAATCTTGAGGCGCTGGACCAGTTTGTCGATCTGGGTGGCCTGTATGACGCCGTAAGACAACAGTTATACCCCGGAATCGCGCCGCCTTCTCTGGAAACACCCCCTGCGGGTTTACCGGACTTCGGCAACCCTCGCAATGAGGAAGAACTGAGAGGATTTATCGAAGCCATGGGCATCGCCATTGACGAGGCTAATCTGGCGGATCTTCTCGATCAGCTCGAAGTTGGTTTGCCGCTGGACTTGCTGGCACTCGGCGCTGCAGACCTGGCAGATATCGATCTCCAGCGATTTTTGCGCTATCCGGTTCCTGACGTAATCAATACTCAGCTGATTTTCACGGGCGCCGAAGTTTCGGAAACCGCATTAAGCCTGTCGCGACAGATTGGCGCGATACCCGAACTGTCTGTCGGCGTGACTTTAAAGCGTCTCTCGTATGCCACCATCGCCTATCAGCAGCGCGCCGATGATTTTGATCTGGACGCATATCGCTATAGCTCTGTACAGATGCATTATCGGTTCTGGAACATCGATGTCGGTGCGAGCTACCAGATCAATTCGCATTGGACGGTCGGCTTGGTCGCGAAAAATCTTCGCCGTAAATCCCTGGGGAATCAGCTGGGCGGGACGGTATCCATCGAACCGATCGTCAGAGCGGGCGTGGCCTACGAGACCGGCAGGCTTCGCCTCGCCTTGGATTATGACCTCACCCGCAATGAACCGCTGGGATTTGATCCCGACAAGCAGTACATCAGCGCCGGGCTGGAATTTCTCTACTGGCGGCAGCAGAGCTTGCGCCTGGGCTATCGTTACAACCTTGTTGACGATACCCGGCTACCGTCGGCGGGCCTGCACTTTCAGGCGGGGCCGCTGCAGTTCGATATCGCAGCGACCTATTCTGAAATAAACCGAGAGGCTGGCGTTGCCCTTGCCCTCGGCCTAAAGTTTTGACGCACGCGTCCCTCACCCTTACAAAGTCCTGATCGGCAGGTCTTAGCCTGCGTGCCCGGCGTGCTTCAGTCCGGCTACTTCGGAGACTATGGGTTCTGGCTTTTGTCGATCTGCAAGCAGAACGTGCCGAGCATACTTTTCTGCAACCGCGATGGCCGCGCAGTTGATGATGTCAAGGTTCCCCGCGTGACTCGGAATCCAGTCCCCTGCGCCCCGAACGCTGACCATAATCTCAAGCACACCCCTTTGCAGCCGGGGCGTGCCCACGATGTGGTATCCCTGCACATAAGTGCGCACCATTCCCAGACAGCGGGCCAGACCCGCATAAACCGCCTCCATGTCACAGTCTCCGACGCTAACTCTGATTGTTGTCAGCATGTCAGGTTTCCAGGATGCTTTTTCCACGACCAGTTCAACGTCCACGCTTTTTATGCCGGAGTAAGCCTTTATGGCTCCCGCTGTGGTTGCGTAGTAATCATCAATATTTGCCAGGGTTCCGGGACCAACCGAATCCTCCGCAAGCAGGCTGCTCACTTGAACATGCTCGATCCCAGGAATGCACTGAGCGAGAGTAGCGATCACTGGAATCGACGCCTGACCACCGCATGTCACCATATTGACATTCGGAGCCTTCAGAATCGCGTCCGCATTAAGTGCCGGCACGCAAAGCTTACCTACCCGGGCCGGGGTCAGGTCAACCGCCCGGATTCCGGCATTCAATAATCGTGGCGCGTGCCGGCGATGGTGTTCTGCCGAGGTTGCATCGAAGATCAGCTGCAGGGGCGAGGAAACTTCATCGAGTGCGTCAATACTTCTGTCGGAAACAGGAATGCCCAGAGAACGGGCCTTGGCAAGCCCGTGAGAATGCAGGTCCCGTCCGATAAATAATTCACAGCGCAGCCAAGGGGATTTAGTCGTTTTGATCAGAAGATCCGTTCCGATTTTTCCGGATCCGATAATAGCTACTGACAATTTAGGATATGAAGGCGCTTCCACACTAACTTCTCCGTGTATATATAGTCGGAAATTTTAATAGCCAATCGCTCTTTGGCAGGGATACATAGACCATAGCGCAAAACATTTATATCAGTTAACGAAATATCAGATAAAAATGCGCCACCTTGGCAAGTGGGGTGACTTTCCGACGAAGTGAACGCGTTAACTTCAGATAATGAACAATGCTTTCTTGATTAAAACGATGCTTTACATGAAAAAAGGCAGTAATTGAAGACGAATGTCACGCCATTCTCGTCGTACGCTAGCGCCCTTTCTGGTCGGGGTCTAAAATGAAGAAATTATTGAAACACCCGCCGATCAACACACTATCTGCTATGCAACCTGCGTTTAGGGGGATAAATGGAGAGGATTGACCTTCGCGGTCTTGAGGAAATCCTGGGTATATACAGTCCCTGGTCGATCAAGTCTGCCAAGCTGGATGAGCAATCTCGAACGTTTGATGTCTTTCTTGAGCTGACAGACCGAACCCGCCTTTTCGGTCTCCTGCATACCAAGACTACTGAACCGTCGCAGTCTGGCAGCTGGCTTTATACCAATTTCGGCAAATACCGTGTCACTGTTCATGCACAGATACCGGGAAATGTCAGCAACGCTCCGGCATTGAATTATTCCACGCTTAATCAGGCATGTTTTCTCGGAAGCCCGATCCGGCAGTACTCGAATTATGTAAGGCAACAAATTGCCCTGGCTCACGCCAAAGGTCTTAGCCCTCATCTGATCAGCACCACCCTCCAGCTCAATGAGTCGGTTGTCGCGTCAGTGCTCGACGATCTGGGCGCCGCCCCCACGCAGGTGCAGATGCTCGCTTGCCTCGCGACGGAGCTGGATGCGGTCTGGGAAAATCTGGTCCGGGGCGAGGTAAACCTGGACACGCAGCTGTTGCCTTTAAAACTGCTTCTGAGCAAACTTAAACAATCCATATCAGGAAGTAAAAAATCTGAAGCCCTCGTACCGGCAATGGAGCTGCGCAAGTTCTTCGTTGCCAATGCATCCATTCTCGGCGTCGAAATTGAGCAGATCTTCGGGTTGAGTGCCCGGACCGGCGGCAAAGATTCCAGTTCGATCGATTCAGTAAAAAGGCTGGTGCTGCCCGGGCTCAGCAACCCTGTGTGGCATGAAGTACTGACCGGTCGGGTCCAGCTGAACTCTCCCAGCGTTGCACTGAATCTTCTTATCGCGCGACAGAAAACAGCCTACGGGCAAGCGCAACAGACCAATGACAAGCTCGCCTCTATTGAAGTGCTTCGTGATTATTTCCACAAAAACTTTCGCACCCTGAAAGCAGAACTTCTGCTGCTGAACCGGGCCAGTGCGATCAGGGAAAAGACACGCTACCGCTTGCCGGAGGTGGAACATTCTGTATGGCAACAGATTCTGCAGGACGACACCTTTATCCCGAGCAATCATATTGCCTATAAACTGCTGCTCGCCAGGTTGCGCTCACAGGTTCGCACTGCGCCCAATCCTGCGACCCGCCTGGATGCAGCTCGCCGCATTCGGGATTTCATCAAGCAAAACCACAAATCGATGAAACAAGAGCTGGTGTATTTGATCAAACAAACCACCGCGGCTTAATCCACTGATTCAGGAGTTAACAATGAGTAGTGACGGAACCGTTGCGTTTACGAATTCGATCGTCGACAGGGACGCTGTAACCACCATGATCGCAGATGGCGAATATATGATCATCGCCGGTGACGAACGCGTTCTGAGCGACCTTCCATCAGGCAACTGGATAGCGGGGACTATTCCGTATTTCATGGCCAGCGAAGGTGGGCGCGTGGACCAGAATAGCGTTTACGTCACGCGCATCAGTGGACTGCCGGCAAACAATCCCCCCAGACTCACGCTTTACGATACCGGCAGTATTTCCCGGATCGCCCAGGAAGCGCCCGAGCACGGTTTCACGGTGTTGATACTGCCAGCCAACTCGGAAGTGCATCTGGCGTATGCCCAGAACGCCCCCGACTACCCCAACATGTATTTCTCGCCGATCATAGGCTGGGTTTCCGGTATGCATCTGGGGGAGCTCGCAACCAGCCACGCCAAGGTTGGGTTCGGACCTGCTTCGGGCATGCTGTCTGATTCCAAAGCGGCAGCAATGCACATTCCCATTCCTGAAGACACGGTAGCCAACATCCGCATCGTCAATCTGTTTACTCAGGGAAGCGGGCCGACCATCACATTTCCCGACCGGGGATTTGCCGTTGGGCTGTGCGAGGTTGATGGCAAACAGTGGAATTTTGCCGAATATCTGACGGAGCATAAGATAGATACCCGCCTGCCGCTCGTAGCCAATTATTGCGGTGTCATGGTCAATGTCAGCATCCAGAAGGTGAATGCTTCAGAAGTAGCCCTGTACGCGCCGGTTTTCCCCGGAGTAGAGTATAAAATCGCCAGGCCGATCGCTGATTATGTTACCGAGTTCAACAAGGCACTGCCCGCCGATCAAAGTACCAATATTGCGTTTTCCTGTAACTGCATTCTTAATTTTCTTTACTCGGAACTCGAGGGGAAAAAAACAGGGACGCTCACAGGCCCGATTACTTTCGGTGAGGTCGCTTATCAACTCCTGAATCAGACGCTGGTTTACATGACGATCGACCGCGTTTAATACACAACCAGTTCACAATTTCTTCCAACAAATCCCGCGCGAGACTCGTTAACGGGTTCGCCGGGGTACCCACCTGACAGATCTGCCAGTTTCACATTTCCAAAGTCGCGGTTAACATACCCCTCGCTGATCTGCCGCGGTTCCCTTGGTGTTCTCCGAGGCGCCAGCTCTATGCTAACCAAATATGAGGAAATACCCCCATGAAACATCCCTTTGCAGCACCACTTGAGATGTCCGCGATAAAAGAGCTCAACGAGCAGGAAACGCAAATGGTCGGAGGCGGTATGCGCCCCATCAATCCGCCTACAGTTACCACATTGGCAATTGGTGAAGAAGGTGGCTCACCGATTTGCGGGCCGATCTTTACTACTCTGGCGATTGGTGAAGAAGGTGGTTCCGGTCGGCCGGTTTTTTAGTTAACCTGCACACCCTCCGGCATCGGTTCAGCGGTTGGTACTCCGCTGAATGATGCCAGACACCTCCGCGGTAACAGTCCGGATTGGGTCCGGATCAATGGTCCAATAGGTCAGCAAGGAACTTTTTAAATGGAGCCACATGCATGAAGCGCATTGCCATCCTGGGTGATACCGAAGATTTCCATGCGGTCCATCTGCATACCCAATTACAGCATGCTGGAGAGCATCCATTCATTGTGGATTTTCGCCGTTACCCCGATACCATGACCATTAATTGGGACCCGGTCGGGAACTGCGGCGAGCTGGGGCAGGACGGTGACACAATCGCATTTGAGGACATCAAATCGGTTTACTGGCGCAGCCTCAATCTGCCCGATAACGCAAAGCTTGCGGGCGCAGAAAACTGGGTAATCGCGCAGATGGACAGCTTGAGCATGATCAAAGCATTTCTACGCGAACCCGCCATTCATTGGGTCAATGGTTGTGACGCTTACGAATTCCACCGCTGCAAGCCGCGGCAGCTGTCATTGGCAAAGCAGATCGGAGCTCTCATTCCGCCGACACTGACGAGTAATGACGCCGTTCAGATCCGGCAGTTTGCCCGGCGCCTGCCTGCCGCGATCTTCAAACCCGTACAAGGCGGCGCCCACACCGAAAGACTCACTGACGAAATGCTGGAAATGGAGCGCTTACAATCGGTGCTCGCGCTGTCCCCGGTGACCGTCCAGGAATACATCCCCGGCACGAACATCCGCACCTATGTGCTGGGAAATCAGGTCTACAGCGCTGAAATAATAAGCGACTCGACAGATTTCCGGGAGGATGAAGCCGCAAGGGTTGAGCCGATAACCACCTCGGACGCTGTGCGCAAATTGAGCCTCGAGATCACCAGCAGGTTCGGCATGCAGTGGACCGCTATCGACTGGCGGCGCAATCCTGCGGGAAATTATTACTTCCTGGAAGCCAATCCCAGCCCCATGTTTTATCACTTTGAAAGATGTACCGACTTTCCTATCACGCGGGCCCTGATGGATTTGCTTCGCGCACCATAAGCTATCAACCCAATTCCGGATTAAAAGCCGTTTCATAACTCGCGAGCGCAGCCGAGACAAGGCGCAAATGACCGAAGATGCGGAGTTTACGTGGAGTAAATGAGCAGTCTGAGGCCATTTTCATCACGGTATCGGCGAGTGCAGCAGTTATGAAATAGCTTCTAGGCTGTGTACGAAAAGTGCCTTTCAAGTCCGTCGTCCTCGCACGCGGGAACCCATCAGATCTTGGTATTTTTTAGATGTGTCCATGGCCGTCCTCCTCGCGCACGCGGGGACCCTCGACGAATGGGGAGTATGCACAACCGCGGTACAACCCCGCCAGCAAGCGCATTTCGCTGTCTGTCTGATTCTATAAAAACCTTCGTTGTTCATTTATCCAGTTGTCGTTATTCCACGTCAACTGGATAACCCTTCCGGGATTCGTGGGCCCCCGCGTTCGCGAGGGCGACGAGTAGTTGGGGCAAGTTCCGGTTAAAAGTACTTTTCGTACACAACCTGGGGCCTGTTCACACTAATTCGATTGCACCTGCCGGAGGTCACTTTTTTTCGGCGGACAAGACCGAGCGAGCACTGTTTGGTATTCCAAATTGCGAAAAGTGCCTTTCTAGTACGTCGTCCTCGCGCACGCGGGGACCCACGACGAGCGGGGAGTATGCACAACCACG
>CAZXLJ010000021.1:0-35875 GCA_964641175.1 uncultured Cellvibrionaceae bacterium | reverse complement strand
GCCGCCAAGAATCTGCATGACCGTGGCGTTACCAAAATCGGGGACAGGTATATTGGCCACCGCCGGGGCGAGGTCACCCATTATCCGCTCGTTACCGCTTGAGGAAAGTTCAGAATAGGTCAAGTGCGGAATGAGCGCCCCAAACCGGTAGCCGGCTGTCACGTACCAGGCATCAGTTTTCGGCGCAAGACTGTCGCTCAGCCGGTAATTGATGGTCTCTGCATCAAGTAAAAAATTTGCGTAGTCGATGCCCACTGCGAACCCGAAAAACTCGCCACGATCACTTTCCGTCAGGATTGAGTTTTGGGTGTTGCTCACATCCGTAGACGTGTCAGTGCCCAGTGCACCGACAAGATTGGCCAGTCCGGTCGCGTCAGGCGAATCGAGCGTCGCTTTCGAGGTGATATAACTGGCGCGTAGCGTTAACCAGTCACGCGTCAGCGTCCAGGCGCCGCCAGTCAGGTTTTCCAGATCCCCCGGAATGGCGACACGAACATCTCCAGCGCTGAATTCTCCCGTCAGTTGCCCGAACACCACCTGCAGGGAAGACTCCCAACTGCCGAGCATATTGTTGCTCAGCAACGAGATCCCGTCGTATCCGGGCAACTGAAACCCGTACACGGTTTGCGGAACTTCTATCCAGTTGTATGCATAGCGAACGTCAATGAAATCGGAGAATCGATAAAAGGGAATGCGCATACGGCCGGCATTGACGGTGAGCGTATTCGTAAGGTTGTGACTTAAATAGGCCCATTCAATTTTTGGCTCGTAGTCACTTTCTCCTCGAGCGAGTAACTGCATGACGGCTGTAGTCTTGTCGGACAACGCGGCTTCTGCCTGCAGTGCAATCAAGGAATCTTCCTGGAAATCCAGCGCGTCCCTGTAGCTATAAAGCGTTTCGTCAGACGCCAGAGTTGTGCCGCCGACAAAGGAGCCGAAGCCGCGAAACGTTAGTTCCGCAGCATTAGCCGCGCCGGAGATTAACGTTATTGCAATAAATGCACTGGTACGCTTGATCATGGTGGCCTCTTCTAAACGAGGTAAAAGGATCAGTCAGAGCCAGGAAAACTGTCTGTGGGTGCCTGACTATTAAATATATCCGGCGGTAGATTCCATTCGGCAAAATGCGCTCACGCGTTAATGCATGAGCGCACCAATGTGAAGATTTACACGATCAGTTTATTGCGTGTTAAAACTGGGTAACGACCTTTACCGACCCGTCGACACTCTTGCTATCGACGTAGCCGATTGCTGCCGGATCGCTGGCAACGGTGCTGATCACCTCTGCGTCGGATGAAAGCTCTTTTAACGGGACGGCCTTCCCGGTGAATACGAGCTTGGCCCAGTAGGACTTCATCTGGGAGTCTGATTTCCCGAGGACATTGGTATCAAAAGCCGTGCGAATCGGAGAATCCTGTTGATTCACCGGGTGTGCCGGGCTGTTGTTGGGAAAGGATTTTGTTTTCCCGAGGAACAGGTTTTCGATGTCTCTTTTTTCGATCGAGCTGTTGTTGCCCGGGTTAACCACGACAACGTACTCGGCAAATGCCGACACCGATAGTGCCACTCCGACCGCCATTAATATAACGCGAGAAAAAATCATCATTTTCATGGCCCTTAATCAGAACATTATGTCAATTGATGTCGCAATGACGTTGGGTTTACCGCCGGGCGTTCCGAAAGTCATATTCGGCCCGTATTCGGATTCGAGATATTCGAGCTTGAGAACCGCGGAAGGATGGAAATCCCAGGCAACGCCAACGGTTTTGGTTTTATTGGCAGGAGCCGTAGAATGATCATCGGGTTCTGATTTTGCGTAGGTAATGTGAGGCGTGAAATCACCCAGCGTATACCCGACAGATGCGTACCAGCGATCGACGCTGGAGCCAGTGGCCGGGATGTCGATGATAACGCCCGGAGCAACTTCAACGCTTGTGGCAGTATTATTTTCGGTGATCGTGTATTCGCTGCGGAACAGGAAGTTTTCATAATCGATCAGTACGGCAGCGGCTTTGTAAGTAATATCGTCGTTAAGATCAAGTGTGGAATTTGCAACTCTGAGATCAGTGGTGTGGTAAAGGAGCCTCAATTTCAACCACTCCCAGGTCATTAATGTAGATATGCCCACATTGTCATAGAGATCGGCTTCCTGAATGTCGGTTACTACTTCACCAGCCTGGTTTCGCGTAGTTGCAGCTTGGGATGACATTAGTGACCCGTACCAGAACTGGGTATTTAATTCGATTTCCCCGAATAGCGCCGTATGGTAGAGGTTGACTCCCTCAATGGATGAAACGGGGAGCTCATAAATTTCTGCAGGCGGGCGGATCCAGTAGTAGGCATAGCCCACATCGAGAAAATCCGAATAGTAATAAGTGGGCAAGCGAAACCGGCCCGCATTGACGGTAAGGTTTTCCTTCAGATCGTAGCTGATGTAAGCCCATTCAGCTTCGGGTTCATAATGGTTGGCGCCTTTGGCCACCAGCTGTACGGTGCCGCGCAGTTTGTCTGAAATGCGGGCCTGCGCTTGCAGTCCCACAATGGATTCCGGGCTGAAATTCAGTTCGTTGGTATAGGCTCCCATATTGATAGGATCAACAGTATAGCTTTCGCCCTGATTGGTGGTTCGGCCCGCCGCGATCGACATGAAGCCGCTCCAGTTTATCTCCACCGCGTGCGATACTGCGGGTCCGCATAGCAGCAGGAAGCCGATGTGCCGGTGCATGTATTTCATAAGGATCCTCAAGTTTTTCAGATATTGGACTGCTGTAAGTGATCCGGATAAGTCCCGTTAATTAAAAATACGCTTATCGAGTTACCCTTATTATTAATCGAAGTAATCAGGTTTTCCCTTCCATTTTTTTCGGTTGCGAGCGCGGAAAGGCCGGGCTCTATGCGATTCCGATGAGAATTGATGCCGGCTGCGAATCGCTATATAGAATTCAGTATAGATACAATGTTGCAAGTGTCATTATTTCCGGTATATCGCGGCAATCAGGCGGCCGCTGGTCGAGCGAGCGGAATTGGCGAAGGTGAGATGCCGGCTGCTTTTGTTAGATGTTGCCTCGGCGTTGAACACGTTGAGCCGAGATCCGCTAGCGAAAACGGCGGCGAGACAGGGGACCGACAGGTTTGGCAGTTAACGAATCAGACAGGCACGTTCGGGCAGATATGGAATTTGGAAGACATGGGAGAATGATGACTTGAATATCCGCACTGTTCCCGGCGCATCGGCAGTTATATACTTCGCGGTCATCGCAGATCCTGGGGATGTATTAAAGCGGCGCCGTATAAAGCAATTTTCTGGCGAAACCGCCGTCCAGTGGACGGTTTAGCCGGGGATGGTTCCCGCCTTCCAGGGGTTCTTAACCCATTTTCTTTCCGACAGAAAGGCTTCGAGCATGCATCTAGTTCCGAAATCTTTAGCGGTCGCCGTATTGGCCATTAGTACTTCATCCCAAGCCGCGCCATTCACTCGCGTGGTTGCCTTCGGCGATTCCCTGACCGATGCCGGGCAGTATCCGGATACCGGGGCTCCGACCATAGACCTTGGAGGAAGAACTGTCTTTACCAGTGGTCTGCGGTTGACCAATCGGGTGGGGCCCAATTACCTGGGTGACAACACGGAAGTCACAGCGCCACTGGCTGTGCAAATGGTTTCAGAGACGTTGGGGCTGGGCAAACTAACGCCCTCGTCACCGATCCTGCCCGGCATCGCGACGGGTGCGCACCCCGGTTACAATTATGCGGTGGCGGGTGCAGACTCCGCCCGGATTCTGCGTAGCATCACTGCGGCGGACGGTGCAACCGTAGCGGTGGAGGCGTTAGGCCTTGAAGCCAGACGCGACGGTTATCTGGTGGAGCACCAATCTGCGGATGCCGGAGCTCTGTATTATCTGAACGGTGGTGCCAACGACATTTTCGCCCAGATTCCTTCTTATGTCGGAGACGTGCAGGGGGCACTTGGAGGCGGGGCTGCTCCGCCTTCCATGAGTCCGGCCGCTGCTCTGGGGGCGTCGTCAAATATTGTGGAAGGTGTCCGGGCACTCCACGATGCCGGCGCGCGCTACATCATGGTCTCCAACCTGCCGGACCTGGGCAGCACTCCTCTGGGGGCGGGGCTCAATGCTCAATTCATTGCCGCTTCTGCTGCGCTCGACGGCTTCCTGCCCGGTCAGCTGAACCAGATTTCTGGTGACTTCAATAGCGCGCTTTATCAAGGTCTCAATGCAATCGGGGCCAATGTGATTCCCCTGAACGTCAACGGATTGCTGGATGAAGTGGTCGCCAGCCCGGCAACTTACGGATTCGATGCGCCTGCGCCGGCAGCGACCTGCTTTGATGCGGGGGAAGCGGATTGTGGCGAGAATCCGGTCGCCGGACGCACCAGTGCGACCCCCAACCCGAACCGGCTGCTGTTTAACGATTCGGTGCATCCAACCGGTCGGGCTCAGGAACTGATCGCTGACTATATGGTTTCAATTCTGCAGGCACCTGGAGAGGTGCGCATGCTGACCGCGCTCGGACAAACTTCGATTTCCAGTGACCTGGATCGGGTGAGCATAATGGAGTCCGATCAGGAACGGACTGATCAGCGCTGGCTGGTGAACGTCCAGGCCGAACGGCAGGAAAATCACACGCACAACTCGCTCTACAACCTCCACGGACGCAGTGAAACCGACAGTGTCGCCCTAACGGGAAATTATGTGCTGAATGATATCTGGCAGCTGGGCGTGGCCGTGTCGGATCACTCCGGCGATCTGGAAGTCGACGGGGGTGATTCCCGGTACTCCATGAGTGGCGTTGGTCTGACGGTTTACGGTTATTACCGGGGAGATCGCAATTATGCCGATGTGGGGCTGGCGTATGGTTGGAACGACTATGAATCCTGGCGGGCAACGCCTATCGGTGATGTGGCCCGGGTGGAAACCGGTGAAGCTTCGGGTGATAACCGCGGGCTGATTCTTGAAATCGGTCGCGACATCAGCAATTCGGAGGGTGCCTGGGATTACGGTCCCCGAGTGGCATTCACCTATAGCAGTACCGATGTGGATGGCTTTGCCGAGCGGGGGACTTCGACAACCGCGCTGTGGGTCGGTGCCCAGACCCAGAAGACCAAGCGACTTGAGGGAGGGGTATTCGCCAACTATCGCACCGAACGCCTGGGGCTAACCCTGGAGGCGGGATTGCACCGGGATCTGGAGGACCGGCAGTACGAGGTGGAGATGCAGCAGCTGGCGCTCGCCGAGACCGCCAGCTACTTCCTGCCATCCGAACGGGCCTCTCGAACCGATGGTTTCAGTACCTTGCTGGTGCTGGACTACCAGATAACCGATCGGGTGCAAGTGATGGCGAGTCATCGATTGAGTAATGTGGATTACACGGATCGGGCCATCAATCTGGGCCTGGGCATATCCTTTTAGGGTTCAAGATTCAGGCGGTCAGACACGGGGATGAGCAATTGTCGGGCGCTGCACGGGACCTGATGCGCGCCGCCTGCCTGGTTCATTGTCAGTTGGAAAGGGAGTGAGGTGGTGGTTACCGATCAATCGGGCAAACGGTGCGGCTGGTGCGGCGAAAGCGCTTTATATCAAGGCTATCACGACACCGAATGGGGAGTACCGGAATGGGACAGCAAGTCACTGTTTGAAAAGCTGATTCTGGACGGTGCGCAAGCGGGTTTAGCCTGGATTACGGTGCTGCGCAAGCGGGAAAACTACAGGGAAGCCTATCTCGGTTTCGACCCGGAAAAGATGGCCCGTTTCAGCGAGCAGGATATTGAAAGGCTACTCTTAAATCCCGGTATCATCCGCAACCGCCTCAAAGTGCTCAGCGCCCGCAGAAATGCCCAGGCGTATCTGAATATCATGTCCGGGCCTGAAAATTTCTCCGATTTTTTGTGGAAACATGTTGATCATGAGCCGCGCCAGAACCGGTGGGCGTCAATAAAGGAATTGCCGACTGCATCGGCAGAAGCTGAACAGATGAGCAAGGCCTTGAAGAAAGCCGGTTTTAACTTTGTCGGGCCAACAATAGTTTATGCGTTCATGCAGGCGGTGGGTATGGTGAATGACCATACCGTCGACTGCTTCCGGCATTCCGAATGTGCGGCCTTAGCCAGGCGCTGAGGTCTTTTCCGGGGCCTGCCTCCAGGCCTGCCAGATCATTACAAATGCACCGAGCATAATGGCGACGTCTGCCACATTGAAGATTCCCGTGCGTAAACCCCCGAAACCAAGGTTCAGAAAATCCACTACGCCGCCCTGATGGACCAGGCGATCATAGAAATTGCTCAACCCGCCCGAGAAGAACAGGGAGAGTCCGGTCAGCGCCGGATACGTGAGGGCTTTGGCACTAACCATATAGATCAGCAAGGCGACGAGAAATACGCCCACCATGATTGTAAAAATCCAGTACCGCCAGGACTCCGGCAGCTGGTTGCCGAGGCCGAGAAAAGCCCCATAATTTTTGGTGAATCCCACCCGCAGAAAATCTCCCAGATAGGAATGCATCGCATCATGGGGCAGAGCGGCTTGTGCCCATAGTTTGGTGGCCTGATCGACCGCAACGCTGAACAGGGTAATGGCCGAGGCGAGCAGCAGGCGGGCAGTGGTTGTCATGGTATCGGAGTCATCCGGAGATGGGTGGGAAACAAGCGCCACGGGTCCAGACTGTAAAGCCAGGACTGTGAACACACGTCAAGCTTCGCCTTGGGGAGGCATAGCTGCCGGTTGCCGCCTATAATGCGCCGCCAAGTCTATCAACTATTGCTGTAAAAGTGGTTTGCTGCATGGGTTCATTTGCCAGATTGCGCGCTGAGTGTTTGAGAACCTCGACGCGGCCTTATCGCGCCCGCGGGGCTACCGTCGAACGCTGCGAGGCCTGCCAACTGGCGCAAGCCTGGTGTATCTGCCCCTGGCGGGTGCGCGTCCGGGTGCAAACAGAATTTGCTCTGATACTGCATCGAGATGAGGTCTTCAAGCCGACCAATTCCGGGCGTCTGCTGGATGACCTCTTTCCCGGCCGGTGTCATTCATATGAATGGTCGCGCCGGGAACCGCACCCTGACCTGATCGCTCGCCTGCGCAATTCCGCCCGCACGGTGGGAATTCTCTTTCCGCCCCGGGAGGACCGCCAGGTCCACCTGATCGGGAATGACCGGCTACCCGCGGTAAAACCGCTGACTGTGGTGGTGCTGGATGGAACCTGGCGTCAGGCGAGTCGGATGCTCCGGCTCAGCCCCTGGCTGGCGCAGCTGCCGTTACTGTCGATAGGCGGCGTGCAGGCAAGCGGCTATCAGGTTCGCGAAGCGCCCGTAGCGGGGCAGCTGGCTACCGCTGAAGCTGTAGCCCGGGTGCTGGCCGCAGAGGGGGAATTGGAAGCTGCGAGCACGCTGCAGGATTATTTCAGGGTTTTCAGCGATCATTCCCTTGCCAGTCGCCAGCAGCGGCCGGTGAACACCGACTCGGCGGCGCACCGGCGGCTCGCTCAACGCTCGGGGAAGGTCATTCGGTCCGGCTTTGCGGATTCGCAGGATCGAACTTGACCACACTGTGAATGACGTGGTCGTGCTCGAAATAGACGGTGAACTGAGCGTAATCCCATTTGGATATTGGCGGATCACCCACGGGGTCGCCGCGTTTGTCGGGTGCGCCGTACTGTGCTTCAACGGCTACTTTGGTAATGCCTTTTCGGGGTGTCTCCACTTGCCAGGCCTTGCCTTGCTGACCCAGGGGTATGGCGACGGTTTCCGCTTGGCCTGCGGCCGCACCGAACAGCACGGCCGGCATCGTGCAGAGCCAAAGGCCAAAACACCGGAATGCGTTGCGGAAGGATAGGGGATGACGGTTCATTCTGACTTTGCTCCTGGTTCTACAGACAGTTTGCGACGGCGCGCCTGTGCGCGCATGTTCTCGCGGACGATAAGCTGCCGGTCGGCGGCGGACAATGTGTGAAATTCGGTGGCGATTTGGTAGCGGCCAGCGCTTTCTTCACTTCGGATGACCCTGGCGAAGGCGACGACCGCCGCGTAGCTCGGCAGAAACACCAGTCGCACAGCAATCATTGCATCCTTGTACAGCGGTTTGTCGTGCTCAAATGCAACGCCGCCTTCGCTGATATTCAGATGTGAGATGGTGTGTTCAGCGCGGCCGCTGAAGACACAACGGCGCGCCACCAGATCGATTTTCTGGCTCATCTTTACCAGATAATCCGCCAGGTCGCGGTCTCTTTCCGCGATGACTTTCAGCACGCCCGCGGCTTCGCGATCCAGCCGGCGCAGACTGGTCATCAGATCTGTCGCGTCCCCTGAACCAATCACATGCTCGGGATGCTGCCTGGCAACGGTGTGGACATCCACCGGTTGAAAATCGAAAATGACGTCGTGGTTGATTCGGAAAAAATCGCGACGCTCTTGATCTGTCTGGGTTTCTGGCATTGATCCGGCCTTGCTCACGCTCTGCATCCTCCATCAAGGATAGTCCATAGTCCGGTTTTTGAAGCCGTGCCGTCCCAGTTTCAGGTAGCCTCGGCGCCATCAGAGGAACCGTCAGACCGCAACGTCTTCCGAATCACTCAATCAGCACTGGCATCCGTATGACTTTCCGGATCCAACCCGGCCCTTGTCCGCATAAAAGGAATCCTATCTAATGCCCGACATGAATATGCCGGTCGCCTTTCATATTGGTTTGCGCTACATCCGTGCCAAGCGGCGCAATTCCTTTATTTCCTTCGTGAGCCTGTTCGCCTTTGCGGGAATGGCATTGGGGGTGTTCGCCCTGATCGTGGTGCTCTCGGTCATGAACGGTTTCGACCGCGAGCTGCGAGAGCGGATTTTGCGGGTGGTTCCTCATGCCTATCTCACTGCACCGGACGGTCTCGCCGAATGGCCCAGGGTCGATGCGCGTCTGCAATCCGTAGAAGCCCTGCGCGGGAGTGCGCCCTACGTAAAAGGGCATGGCCTGATGAATTTCGAAGGTGCGGTTCGCGGTGTGGAGATTCAGGGAGTCGCGCCGGATCTGGAACCCCGTGTATCCGTGGTTCACGAACATATGGTGGCGGGGACTCTGGACGATCTGCGCGAGGGCGATTACACCATCGTGCTCGGAAGCCTGCTGGCCGATTATCTCGAAGTTTCAGTCGGTGACCGCGTCAGCGTGACGCTGCCGGTAGTATCAGTGACTCCGGCCGGTGTTTTTCCGCGTAACAAGCGGTTCCGGGTGGTCGGAGTCTTCGAAGTGGGCGCCCAGCTTGATCAAGAGCTTGCACTCATTCATATCCGGGACGCGCAAACCCTCTTCCGCCGCGGCGAACACGTAGACGGGTTACGGCTGCGTTTTGATGACATTTATGAAGCGGCCGCCCATTTGCCCGAGATTGGCCGGGTTATCCCGCCGGAGCTTGATATTCAGGACTGGAGTGAAACCCAGGGCAGCCTGTTTCAGGCGGTCAAGATGGAGAAGACCGTCGTCGGGGTCATGCTGGGAATCATCATCGCCGTGGCCGCGTTCAACATCATCACAACACTGATCATGATGATCGCCGAGAAACGGGCCGATATTGCCGTACTGAGGACCATGGGATTGCGGCCCCGGGGGGTTGTCGGCATCTTCATGGTGCAGGGGATGGTACTGGGACTGGTCGGGATCGGGATTGGTGCTGCACTGGGATTGATCGTGGCAGTCAATCTGGGCGCGATCGTCGGTAGTTTCGAGAATCTGCTGGGTCTGCAGATCTTCGACCCTTCCATTTACTTCGTGACCAGTCTGCCATCCGAAGTGCGTTCTGCTGATATCGTCAAAGTCTGCACCGGCGCCCTGATCGTGAGCTTTCTGGCAACCTGTTATCCCGCCTGGCGCGCGTGTCTGATCGAGCCGGCGGAGGCGCTGCGCTACAACGTCTGAATTTCCGCCGAATACAACTTTCCATTATGCAGAGAGTAACCATGAGTCTGGTTCTGGAGTGCAACGCGCTCGACAAGAGTTATCGTCAGGGGCCGCAGAATTTGCAGATTCTGAAAAACCTGAACCTGAAGGTTTACGCGGGCGAACATATCGCCGTGGTGGGCGCGTCCGGTTCCGGGAAGTCGACTTTGCTCAATCTGCTTGGCGGCCTCGACCAGCCCGATGCCGGTGAAGTCACCATTTTGCAGCAGCCGTTTTCCAGCCTTTCAGACAACAGGCGCGGACGCATTCGCAATCAGCATCTGGGGTTCGTTTACCAGTTTCATCATTTGCTGGGGGAGTTCACCGCGTTGGAAAACGTGGCGATGCCGCTGTTGATCGGCGGTGCCAGCTCTGCAGTGGCGAGAAGCCGTGCCGGCGAGCTACTCGCGAGGGTAGGGTTGGCCGGGCGAGTTGCACACAAGCCGGCCGAGCTTTCGGGAGGAGAGCGTCAGCGCGTCGCCATTGCCCGGGCACTGGCCAACAGTCCGGACTGTGTCCTGATGGATGAACCGACCGGCAATCTCGATGGAGGCAATGCCCGGGCGATTCAGGCATTGATGCAGGAATTGAGTCGTACCCTCGACACGGCGTTTGTGGTGGTGACCCATGACCATGCGTTGGCCGGCACCATGGATGCCGTCTATGAACTGTCCGACGGGGCGCTGCACCGAATGGTGCCCGCGTGAGGCTGGCGTTTTTTATTGGAGCCAGGTACAGCGGCGCGCGTGCCTTCAATCAGTCAGTCTCGTTTCTCGCACGGGTGTCTGTCATAGGGCTGGTGGTCGGCGTGGGTCTGCTGATTGCGGTGCTGTCGATCATGAACGGGTTTGATCGGGAATTGCGGGAAAAGATTCTCGGGCTGGTCCCCCAGGCAGCGATCTACCAGAAAGGCGGCATCGAAGACTGGCCCGCGTTGCAGGGCTTTCTCGAGGAACAGCCGGGCATCGTCGCCGCGGCGCCCTTTGTGCAACTCAATGGTCTGGTGGCCGTGGGACAGGATGCACAGCCGGTGATTCTTTACGGGATCGATCCGCAGCAGGAGCGTCGGGTGTCACGCCTCGGGGAATACCTGAACACGGCAGATATGGACGCATTGCAGGCCAGGCCCAATCAGCTGGTGCTGGGAGAAAAGATCGCCGAACGGCTGGGGCTGGAAGTTGGGCAGGATGTCATGGTTATCGTCCCCGATCCGGAATCGGCCAATGCCCCGCGCATTGAATATTTCACTCTGCTGCAGATTCTGCAGACAAATACCGAGCTGGATAATGCGCTGGCCCTCACCTCTCTGGATTCGTCCATTCCTCTGACCGGAGCCGCCGCGGCAGTGACCGGAATGCGACTCCAGGTGACCGACCTGTTTGCTGCTCGGGATACGACCTGGCACGCGCTGCTTAAGCTCGGACCAGAATTCCACGGGTCAAGCTGGGCCAGCACGCATGGCAATCTGTATCACGCGATTCATATGTCCAAAAAGCTCGTCGCATTGCTGATGTCACTGATAGTGGCAATCGCCGCATTTAATGTCATTTCAACTCTGGTGATGGTGGTCATCGAGAAGCAGGGTGACATTGCCATCCTGCGGACCCAGGGCGCAACGACCGGCGCCATCATGAATATCTTTATCGTGCTCGGTACCATCATCGGCGTGCTTGGGACACTCTTTGGAGTACTCTTCGGGCTGGGGCTGTCGATGGTTATCGAAGGTCTGGTCAAGACGATCGAAACTGCTTTTGGAATGCAGTTTCTGAAATCAGACGTGTATCCGATTACCTATCTGCCGACGCAGATCGACTGGTCGGATGTGGCTATGGTGGCAGTTACATCTCTGGTCATGAGCTTTCTGGCAACCTTGTATCCGGCCTGGCGTGCCAGCCGGATACAGCCGGCGGAGGTACTGCGTTACGAGTAGCCGGTTACCCGTCGCCAGCCGATTGGGGCCAAAGCGTCAAATCTCCGCCCGTCATATCACCCCGGGAATAAACCGGTAGCGCACCTGCTGACAATAGGCCTGATAGTTCGGATCGGCGAGCAGATGACGTTCTTCGGTCAGGGCCCGCATGTAGTAGAACCCGGTCATGAACAGCAGACCGATGATCTGGAACAGCGCCACATTCCAGCCAGTGTTATCGATGTTGAATACAACGGCCGGGAACATCACGCACCACCAGGCAAAATTTTTCGATGCATATGCCGGATGGCGCACGAACCGGAATGGCCCTTTGCGAATGATGCCGCGATTGGTCAGATTGGAAAAGCGTACGCCGAACCACAGGGTGGCCGACATGTAAATCAGGTAGCTGAGTACCATCATGCTGGTGAAAATAGTCACTAGCCACTGGTTGGTGAAACCGAGAATGCCCCTTTCGCTCGGTATCGAAAAATACAGTCCCAAAAACATCTGGAAAGGCGGATAGCAGGTAATGCACACCACCCACCCCAGCAGTGTGGGTTCGGCCGAGATGGTCTGATTGTCCACCCAGCGGGAAGAAACGATATAGCCACACCAGGCCAGCGCCACGTCGATCGAAAAGATAAATGCAATGGAAATGTTGAACAGGTCGTTGTTGAGCCGTTGGTGGGTGTAAGCCCCACTGGCAATGGCTGTTGACAGCTGATCCATCAGGAATCCTGCATTGCGGATCAGGTGGGGAAACTGGTCGCAGAAGAAAACCGTCATGAGCGGAGCAAAGAACAGTTTGACCAGCAGCGCGCGTAGCGCTTTTCTGTCGAATTCGTCGAAAGCGGGGGAAAAGGAGCGGAAGGGCGGCAGCCTGGCCACAAAATACAGAATGAGTTTTTGAAAGCTGGTGCTCAGGTCACGTCGATCCGCCTCGGCATCGTGCTTGAGCGCACGGGTGATCAGGGTGTAGGGCAGCCCGCCCCATAACCATGCTGACCAGACCAGATCCAGAAATCTGAACCAGGGCTGGTAATATGCAGCCTTGTTGGCGAAACCGTATTCGTTGGCAGAATGGAAAAAAATGATCGCCAGGGCGAGCAGGCCGAGATAGAGCAAATAATTAAAGAGGCTGTTTATCAGGAAACGGAAGTAATTGCCGCTGCGAATGTCGGGATCCCATTGCAGGAAATGTCCTTTCGACCGCCACCACAGGCGAGCCAGCTCCGTAACTACCATCACGGTGGAACACAGTATCAAGGCCGTGAGTAAGGTATCGATGCGATCGCTGATGGTTAAGCCGAACAGGCTGAGCCCGCGATTGAGAGCGCCGATCCGGTAGTACCAGATGGCACAAATTACTACTGAAAGAGCACCGGCCGCGCCACTGATCCATGCATAGTCGGTAATCCAGCCGGTTTGCTGGATCTTCTTCAGCTCAGCGTCGGCAATCGGCTCCGGGATGTGGGGCAGAATACTTTTATAATTATGTGCGCTCATGGGATACCCTTGATGCCAAACCGCCAGGACGCGGAGTTTGCAGGTGCGGCTCGAATGGTAACGGGTGCCGTGAGGTAAGTAAAAGCGCAAACTGAGACGCCATGCCGGATTTCTTCAATAGGATCTTTGTGGTGTGTACAGTTGGAGAGACGACAAAGTGAGGGTTCGCTCGGCCGCATACGAACGCACCTCTGTCGTTGGTGCATCCGCGCGTTCCTGGAGCCGGGTTGGCTGGCGTCGGTCTAACTGGCCGTTTTGAACATGGCCGCGATGCTGAAGAGCAGGACCAGGAACATGATGATCATGGCGATCCTGCTGCGCCCCTGGCGCTTTTCCCGGACCTGACCTGTGTCTTCGACAACCTGGTGATGATCCGTTTTGAATACCAGTTCCACCCGGCCAATCTGCAGCTTGTCGTTATGATGCAGTTGGGCTCGCGTCTGCGCCCGTCCGTTGATCAGCAACCCGTTCTTGGCTTCGACCACGGCCAGCTCAAAGCCCATATCCGTCTGGGTGAGCAGGGCATGCTCCATGGAGATGGTGTTGTCATTGAGATAGATGTCGGCGTCGAGATCCCGGCCCACGCGCCATTGCCGCCCCGGCAGACCGCCTTCCAGCTCATAGAGTTTGCCGCGCAGTGGCGCGGTAGTCACGATCAGTCGCGGCCCGCTGCCAATGTTGAACTCGCGTTCAATGCGGTTGCGGTCGACAAAGCGCTCCATGTTTTCGGGTGAGATGAACCGGGTGCGATCATCATTTTCATATTCTTCCACTGCCGCAGGTGGAGCGACAGGTGCCAAAGGTTCCTGAGCGGCGCCGCGCACCGGCGCTTCGAACAGCTCGGCAGGGACCTCCTGGGGTACCACCGGCTCTTCCGGCCGCTTGAAGTGACGGGCAATCGGTTCAACATTCGCGGCTGGCTTGAAGGGTTTGGCAATCAGGTCGTCGGGATCGCTTTCGGGCTGGACGCTGGCGGTGTTCTTTTCCGCGCGCAGATTCGACTGAATGCAGAGCTTGTATAGCAGGTCATCGAATGCAACTTCATCGCCGACACTTAAACGCACCCGTCCCTTGATCTTGTTGCCATTGACGTACGTGCCATTGGTAGACTGCAAATCTTCGATGTAGACACCGCCCGGCGATACGTTGATCTTGGAATGGTGTCTTGATATGTGGCCTGAGTTAAGGGTTATGTCGCAGTCGTCTTCACGACCGACCAGCATTTCCCCTCGCAGTGCAAATTCCTCATTGCCGGCTGCAGCTTTCAATACAAAAACACTGCTGTTGTTTTTCTTCAGGATGGTTACATCTTCCGCAGCCATTTCAATATCCTTACTGGAGTTCACTCTTTACATGGTCATCAGTCAGCTGTGCAACCGACTCGTTGATACGACATTTCAATACAACGTTCTAATGAACGTTGAGACAGCTTTATTCCGCACAATGTAAACCGGCCTGACGCCCGGATAGGCTAACACCAAGCGACCAATCGCGCCACTCAAACCCGTTGCACGGATGGGCCGGGAATATGCGGATAATGCGTGGTCAGACTTCCTTTCTTTCATCGTCGTCTTTGACGAGTTCAAGTTTCATGCTGCCGAACGACGCTTTTTGTGCAGGCTCTGTCGTGTTTGCTGCCGGGGTCGGCGCCTCCTTGCTCGTTGCCAATTTTATACGCAGGCGCAGGTTGTTTGGTGAGTCCGCATTGGCAATCGCGTCATCGAGGCTGATCTTGCCGCTCATGAACAGCTTGAACAAGGCCGCATCAAAGGTTTGCATGCCGAGGTTTTCTGATTTCTCCATAATCTCCTTGATCTCGGTCAGACGGTTCTTCAACACCATCTCCTGAATTGTCTTGGTGCCAAGCAGGACTTCGACCGCGGCGCAGCGTTTACCATCGACCGTGGGGACCAGCCGCTGAGACACGAAACCGCGCAGGTTCTGCGACAACCCCATTAACAGCTGCGGGCGTTTCTCGTCGGGGAACAGGTTGATAATGCGTTCCAGCGCCTGATTGGCGTTGTTCGCATGCAGTGTGGAAATGGCCAGATGCCCCGTTTCGGCAAATTCGAGGGCATGCTCCATGGTTTCACGGTCGCGGATTTCGCCGATCAGAATGACATCCGGTGCCTGGCGCAGTGTGTTTTTCAGTGCATTGCGAAAGCTGCGGGTGTCGACCCCCACTTCGCGCTGGTTGACAATACTTTTCTTGTGCCGGTGGACGTATTCGACCGGGTCTTCAATCGTGATGATATGGCCACCGGTAGTGCTGTTGCGATGGTCGATCAGGGCGGCCAGCGAGGTGGATTTTCCCGAACCGGTGCCGCCGACAAACAGCACCAGGCCTCGCTTTACCATTACCAGATCCTTTAACACTTCCGGCAGCCCGAGGTTCTCAAACTTGGGGATGTCAGTGTTAATGTTGCGCGCCACTATGGCAGTTTCATTGCGTTGCTTGAAAATATTAACCCGGAATCGGCCCACGCCTGCGATGGATATCGCCAGGTTCATTTCAAGATCCTGAGCAAACTGCTGTTGCTGCTGCTCATCCATCAGCTGATTGGCAATCTGTTCAATCTCGCCGGCCGCAAAGACATGCTGGCCTACCGGTTTGAGCGTTCCCTGAAACTTTGCGCAGGCCGGCGCACCCGTGCTCAGATAAAGATCTGACCCGTCTTTCGACGCCAGAAGATTAAGGTACTGATCTATCGGTGAACCCATCACATTTCCTCGGATGGCTCCGGATGTGACCCTCCGGCGTGGAAAGTCTGCAAGCATCCGGTCGCAGAATCGCCCCGCAGATGCTCGCCGGGGCTGAATATCCGAAAGTATAGATGGGCAGGGGGCTCATGCCAGAGATCAGACGACATTGACGGTCGGTCATGACGCTTGCACGACTTCCTTCTAATGACTCCTTTGCAAACTACAACTCCGCAATGCGTTGTCTTTGTTCCTGCAGGTGCCGAAGGGATTCGGCGGAATCTGCCAGCTTTTTCTGTTCCTTCTCAACCACATCGGTGGGTGCCCGGGCCGTGAACTGTTCATTGCCAAGCTTTTGCGCGAGCCGTTGCTGTTCCTTTTGCAGACGCCCGATTTCCCGGTCCAGGCGGTCGAGCTCTGCAGCTTTGTCGATCAGGCCCGCCATGGGAACATGGATCTCCAGCGTATCCACCAGTGTGGATGTGCTCAGCGGTGTCGATGCCGCCTCGTCAAGCCAGCTAAGGGACTCAAGGCCGGCCAGTTTCTGCAGAAACACCCCGTTGTCGTTGATGCGTTGATGATCGCTGGGCGAGCCGTTGCGCAAAAGCACCGACAGTTTGCGCGACGGCGGAATGTTCATCTCACCGCGTATGTTGCGCAGGGCAATCACCACTGCTTTGACCCACTCGATATCGGCACAGGCAGAGTCATCGATTCTGGTGGGATCGGCAACCGGGTAAGGTGCCAGCATCACCGTGTCACCGGTTTTCCCGGCGCTGGCCTTCACCCGCTGCCAAAGCTCCTCGGTAATGAACGGCATGAGTGGATGGGCAAGACGCAGGATGGTTTCCAGGACGCGGATAAGGGTGCGGCGGGTACCTTTTTGCACCGGGGCGGCGACGGTGGTGTCCCACAGAACCGGTTTGGACAGCTCGATATACCAGTCGCAATAATCCTTCCAGACAAAATCATAGAGCGCTTGGCTGGCCAGGTCGAGTCGGTAGGTGGCAAAGCCTTCTGCGACCCTCGCTTCGGTTTTCTGCAGCTCGCTGATGATCCAGCGGTCCGCCAGGGACAGTTGATAATCCGGGCTATTGTCCGCGCCGCAATCGTGACCGTCGCAGTTACTGATGACATAGTTGGCAGCGTTCCAGAGCTTATTGCAGAAATTCCGGAAACCCTCGATACGCCCGACATCGAAATTGATATTCCGGCTGGTTGATGCCAGAGAATAATAGGTGTACCGCAGTGCGTCGGTGCCGTAAGCGGCAATGCCGTCGGGAAATTCCTTGCGGGTGGCCTTCTCGATTTTGGGCGCCTGCTTTGGATTCATCAGGCCAGTGGTGCGTTTGCGCACCAGGGTTTCGAGATCAATGCCGTCGATCAGATCTATGGGGTCAAGAACATTCCCCTTGGACTTGCTCATTTTCTGGCCTTGACCGTCGCGCACCAGACCGTGCACGTATACAGTCCGGAAAGGCACTTCTTTCTGAAAATGCAGCGTCAGCATGATCATCCGCGCGACCCAGAAGAAAATGATGTCGAAACCGGTGACCAAAACGCTGGTGGGGTGGAAGATTTTCAGGGCTTCGGTCGGTTCCGGCCAGCCCAGGGTGCCGAACGTCCATAGCCCGGACGAGAACCAGGTGTCCAGAACATCTTCATCCTGCCGCAGAACCGTTGTCGGCGGGATTTTATATTTGCTGCGAACCTCCTGTTCGCTGCGCCCGACGAAAACTTCGCCGTTTTCGTCGTACCAGGCCGGAATGCGATGACCCCACCAGAGCTGACGGGAAATGCACCAGTCCTGAATATCCCGCATCCAGGAGAAATACATGTTTTCATACTGTTTGGGCACGAACTGGATATCGCCCTTTTCAACAGCCTCGATAGCCTGGCTCGCCAGCGGTCCGGTCTTGACATACCACTGAAAGGTCAGCCAGGGTTCTACCACGACACCGCTGCGATCGCCACGAGGGACCTTAAGCATATGGGGTTCCACTTTTTCGAGCAGACCGAGGGCGTCGAGGTCTGCGACGACCCTTTCACGCGCGGCAAACCGCTCCATGCCCTGGTAGGCCGCAGGTACTTCATCGTTCAGGCAGGCGTTTTTGTCAAAGATGTTGATCAACGGCAGGTCATGTCGCAGCCCGACTTCATAGTCGTTGAAGTCATGGGCCGGCGTGATCTTCACGCAGCCGGTACCGAATTCAGGATCGACATAGTCGTCCGCGATGATGGGAATGATGCGGTCAGTCAGAGGCAGCCGGATAAATTTGCCGATCAGCGCCTGATAACGCTCGTCCGCCGGGTTAACCGCTACTGCGGTGTCGCCCAGCATGGTTTCCGGTCGGGTGGTTGCGACAACCAGATGGCCTTCCTGCTCCGCGAGAGGGTAGCGGAAGTGCCATAACTGCCCCCGTTCCTCCTCGCTGACCACTTCCAGATCGGAAATGGCAGTGTGCAGCTTCGGGTCCCAGTTAACCAGCCGATTGCCGCGATAGATCAGACCGTCATCGTGAAGGCGAATGAAAACTTCCTGGACAGCCTTGTAAAACCCATCGTCCATGGTGAAGCGTTCGCGGCTCCAGTCCGGCGAAGCGCCCAGGCGGCGCAGCTGACGGGTGATAGTGCCGCCAGACTCCTCTTTCCATTCCCAAACCTTTTTGACGAAGGCCTCGCGCCCCAGGTCATGACGGGTCTTACCCTCCGCGTCCAGCAGACGTTCCACCACCATCTGCGTCGCGATGCCTGCGTGATCCGTACCGACCTGCCATAGCGTGTTGTAGCCGCGCATGCGATGGTAGCGGATGAGGGCGTCCATGATGCTTTCCTGAATTCCATGACCCATGTGCAAACTGCCCGTGACATTGGGTGGTGGAATCATGATGCAGTAGGGTTCGCCTTCTCCACCCGGGGCAAAATAGCCACCGGACTCCCATGCTTGGTACCAGTGTTGTTCGATCGCTGCAGGGTTGTAGGTTTTTTCCATGAAATTCGGCCAGATTTTTGAAACTGAAAATAGGATGCGGACCGCGCGGAGACCGGGCTCGGCAGGAGCGGAACGGAGGGGCGATTATACATAGGCAGCGCCGGCTGTGCAGGCGTTGCGCCCGCATAAGCCGATCAAAGCTTTCAGATTTAACGATGCTGCCGGGAATTATGCGACGAGGTGATCGGGTGGTGCTATTCGTCGAGCATCTTATGCAGCCGACGCCGCAGTTCAGCAGCAATGAGTGGCAGATAATCTTCGACCAGCTCATCGACCAGTTTCTGTTTTCTCACCAGGCTTTGGTCTTCAGCTGCCAGCCTCGTCGCGGAAGAAAGCAGCCGGTCGGTCGCAGCCCTGGTGCGCAACAGGGCGGTGCAGGCCTCAAGGGCCGCGCTCGACTGAGCGATTTCTTCAACCAGATTGCGGCCGCTGCCCTGCAGTCGATCCAGAATGTGCTGCGGCAGAAACGGGTTTTCCTTTTTTTGGGTCTGCAGCGACGGAGTTACGATATTACGTGTGACTTTCGCGGGGCTCTGGATCGCATCGGCGTGCGCGAATAGTGCAGAGTCAATCTCGATCGAATCGTCATCGCTCAAGGCGGTCTCGACAACGGTCGAGTGCGGCGGATTGTTAAGCAAAGCGACCGATGCGTGGGCGGCAGTAATAAACTGGGGGACTGGCTCAGCCAGCAACGCGCCGGTGAGAAGCGGAATTGATTCATCCGGGTCGGCAGTTTCGTTTATGGTCGGCACTGCGGCCCTTATCTCTGCAATTGCTGTCTCTGCAAGCGGGTGCTCTTCCAGGGTCCGCTCGGCAACGACTCCTTCGCAGTTCTCGGGCTTTTCACGCGCTGCACTGGCCAGGGAACCCGGCAGTGCTTCATCTTCGGCCGGTCCGGCAGCAATTGCGGGCGCGTGATGTCCAGCTGCCAAGGACTCAACGGTGATCGGCCGGTTGATCGCAACTGGCGGCGATATGGCGCTGGGCGCTACACCCATAAATTCATACTCATCTACCGCGAGATCAATATTGCTCCCCAATTCCAGATCCAGATAATCGTCCAGCTCGACCGTTTCGTTGAGTACCGGAATGGCATTTTCATCAATATCGGTGAGATCGGTATCGTATTCGTTTTCTAAAATCACTTGGGATGCCATCGGCGGTGATTCCTCGAATTTTGTGCTGGAGAGGGTAGTTAGAATCATCATTGTTACGACTTATTATAAGAATCAGTTTGTGCAGTCAGGGGAGTATCACAGAATAAAAAATGCGCTGCTGCAGGTAGCAATTGCCGGTGCAAGTGAGATAACACTCTGGCGCAATATGTGCCATACACCAGAGCGTGTCAACATCAATTCTCAGGACAGTTTGTGTGTCTTGAGTTCGAAACCGGCAAGACGATAGCGTGTGAAGCGCGCCCGGGTCTCTGAAAGAATTGCAGCGTCCTGAATAACAATTTCCGCCAGTCGCTGTCGGGGTCCACAGGCAGGCAGATTCGGTGACAGGTTAATGATCAGATCGAATTGCGACACGGACTCCAGAGAGTCGCCAATGACGACGGGCGCCGGGGCTGGCATGATGGCGTGAGGCAAAAATGAATCGGGGCGAAAACTCCACAGCAGGTCGTCCAGGCGTGCCGACGCGGCCGGACTTTCGGTGAGGAGCATCACGGAATTTTCCTGTCGCCACGCCTTCTCGGCCAGGCGCGCGGCGAACAGGTTGCGTTCCGCAAAATCGGTCGTGGACAAAATATAAAAATCAGCCCGCGGCATTATACGGTTAATCTTTCAGCAGATAGCGCATTAATAATCCTACCGGTCGGCCTGTGGCGCCTTTCGAACCTCCAGAGGTCCATGCTGTTCCGGCGATGTCCAGATGCGCCCAACGATAATTTTCAGTGAATCGTGAGAGGAAACATGCGGCAGTGATGGATCCCCCCTCGCGTCCGCCAACGTTGGCGAGATCGGCAAACGGAGATTTGAGCGATTTCTTGTATTCATCCCACAGGGGCATTTGCCAGGCTCGATCCAGTGCCCGCCGGCCTGCCTCCATCAATTCGTCCGCCAGGGACTGATCATTCGCGAAAAGCCCGGACGCATGGTTGCCCAGGGCGATGACGCAGGCGCCTGTGAGCGTAGCGATATCAATGACGGTTTTGGGCTTGAAGCGGGCTGAATAGGTGAGGGCGTCACACAATACCAGTCTGCCTTCCGCATCGGTGTTCAGGATTTCAATGGTGAGGCCGGCCATTGAAGTAACCACGTCGCCGGGTCGAGTCGCGCTGCCGCTGGGCATGTTCTCCGCCGCTGCGACCACGCCGACAACATTGACCGGCGCATTGAGAGCCGTCAGTGCGTGGATCACACCCATCACCGTGGCGGCGCCACACATGTCGAATTTCATCTCGTCCATGCCTTGTGCAGGCTTGATGCTGATGCCACCGGTATCGAACGTGATGCCCTTGCCAACCAGCACAGTCGGTGCTCCATTTTTAGGGCCGCCCTGATAATTGAGGACGATCAGCCGCGGCGTCTGTTCGCTGCCGGCCGCGACGGCGAGCATGGCGCCCATTTTCAGCTTTCGCAGCTGCTTCTCTTCGAGTACTTCCACCGTGAGCTTGTCGCTGCGGGCAGCCAGTTCCACTGCGGCATCGGCCAGGTCCGCAGGTGTACAGTAATTCGGCGGCAGATCGCCCAGGCTACGGGTGTAGTTGATGCCGTCGCCAATGGCCACTCCAGTGACCAACCCTTTTTTCGCCGATGAATCAATCTTGTCCTGGCTGTGCAAAGTGACGGACTGTAGTGCAGGCTTTTCAACATCTTTGGTTCGGGTACGGTCGTAAACGTACATGGATTCAGACATCTGTTGCGCAAACAGGTGAGCCCATTCGGCAGCCGGGATGGCCGATGCGGGGTCGACAGACCAGACCAGGTGTTTTATGGATTTGTTCTTGATGGTCTGGGCAACCTTGGCGACACAGACCTTGAGATTTTCGCGCGAATATTTTTCAGGATTTTCACCCATGCAGACCATCAGGACACGCGGAAAACCGAGAGATTTTACATGGGTAATCCAGGCGGCGTTGCCGGGCTTTAGGGGCACATCGCCGAGCGCGAGAAGACGGCTGATTCCGCCCTCGGTGGCGTCATCGGCAATTTTCGCGGCAGCGGATAGCGACTTGTCTGCGTATGTCTGCACCACAAGACAATCGCCTTTGAGTTTGTCCAGCGGGCCGGATTTTATACGGAACTCCATAACAGACCTCAGGTTCAGGATTTGATTCGGACAGGCAAAGACGCCTTGCAGGACGCAAGCCCGGAAAACCGCTGACGCAGCCGGGCAGCGTCTGCTCGAACTGCAGCGCCCGTTACGTTACTGCCAGACGCTGTCCGGACTGGGTCAGTGGTTCCCGGAGTGTCGGTGCCGGGGCGGCTTATAGTGATGGCTTTACGCCAATAATTCAATTTTAGGCTCTTTTGAATCCGATGGTTTGGCAGTGGCTGCTATACTGCCGCGCTTCATCCCCCAACCCTGGCCCGATATCGTGATTGTTTATCGTTATCTCGCACGCGAAGTGCTAACCAGTATGGCGGCGGTCAGTGCCGTGCTCTTGCTGATCATCATGAGCGGACGTTTCGTCAATTATCTCGCCGAGGCCGCGAGCGGCAAGCTGGATGCGGGCGTGCTGCTCACTCTCATGGGATACAGAATCCCCTCATTTCTCGAACTGATTCTGCCGTTAGGCCTGTTCATCGGTATCCTGCTGGCCTACGGCCGTCTTTATGTCGAAAGCGAGATGACGGTGCTTTCTGCCTGCGGCATGAGCGAGAGGCGCCTTGTCGGATACACCTTGATGACTGCCACGGTGGTTTCCGCGCTGGTGGCGCTCTTCAGTCTGTATCTTGGGCCCATGGGGGTCAGAGCCTCTGAAAATCTGCTGGCCGAACAGCGCAGCAAGACGGAATTTGAAATGCTCAAACCATCGAGATTTCACAAGTTAAGCAACGGCGACGGCGTTTCCTACGTCAACAACGTCAACACCGAGCAGCGGCGCCTGGAAAACGTATTTCTGGCAGGCGCGGGCAATACCCGGGAAAAATTTTCTGTAATTACGGCCCAATATGGCAAGACATCGGTCAATCCGCAGACCGGGCAGCGATTCCTGATCCTTTACGACGGCCATCAGTATCGTGGTCGACCGGGTGATCTCGACTTCGAGGTAATCGACTTTACGTCCTACACGCAATTTATTCCTCAAGGTGAAGTCGTGATGAAGAAAGAGACGGACGCTACTCCGACTCTCACCCTGATGCAACAGGATACGCCCCAGGCCTGGGCCGCACTTCAATGGCGGATATCGCTGCCGATGCTGGTGCTGATCATTGCGCTCCTGGCGGTTCCGCTTAGCCGGACCGAGCCGCGCAAGGGACGTTATGTGAAAATGATTCCGGCGATTCTTCTCTACATTGTGTATCTGGTAACGAGCAATTCGGCCCGGGGTCTTCTTGAAGAAGGCAAGGCGCCGGTATCCTATCTGTTGTGGCTGGTCCACAGCGCTTTTCTGTTTCTTGCAATTCTTATGTTGTCATGGCCTGCGTTCAAACGGTATGTGACACGACTTAGAGCTCGACCATCCTCATGAGACGAATCAAACAATACATCGCAAAGTCTGTCGCCGGGGCGATTTGCGTGGTGCTGCTGGTTATTGTGGCTCTCGATGGAATTTCCCAGTTTGTGGACGAACTGGATAACCTCGAGGGCCAATACACCCTGATGCAGGCGTTGTCCTACGCAGCCTTGTCCCTGCCTTCGACCATCTACGAATTTTTGCCTCTGGCCTGTCTGGTCGGTTGCCTGATCGGTCTGGGCACCCTGGCCAGCAGCAACGAGCTGACGATCATACGGGCCGCGGGTGTATCGACTGCGCAAATTATCTGGCTGGTGATGCGACCCATACTGCTGTTCGTCGCCCTCGGCTACGGACTGGGCGAGTTCGTTACGCCGCTGACCGACCAGTATGCGGAAAGTCGAAAATCCATTGCGCTGGGGCATCAGTCTGTGCTGCAAGGTCAGCGGGGTGTGTGGAACCGGGAGGGGAATCAGTACATGCATTTCGCCGCAGTCATGCCCAATGGCAGGTTGCTGGGGGTGACACGGCTTGAAGTGGATGAATCGGGGCAGTTGGTCAGCAGCACCTATGTAGAGTCCGCGAGCTATCAGAATAACAACTGGTCCGAAAGCAAGGGCGTCAGCACGCTCCTGTCCGATGACAAAATGGAGCGTGAAGTCTTTTCGGGTCGCAATTGGGAAGCGGAAATCTCGCCTGCACTGCTTGATATCCTGGTACTGTCGGCTGGCAATCTGCCCATGCATCGGCTTTATACCTATGCGAATTATCTCGAACGGCAGGGACAGGATGCCAGCGAATACCGCCTGGCGTTCTGGCAGAAAGCGTTGCAGCCGCTCGCCATCGCGAGCCTGGTGATGATCGCCATTTCGTTTATCTTCGGCCCGTTGCGTCATGTCACCATGGGTTTCCGGATCTTCACCGGCGTGATTGTCGGGATCATTTTCAGAACCAGTCAGGACTTGCTGGGCCCGAGCAGCCTGATATATGGTTTTTCACCACTCATCGCAGTGTTGCTACCGATAGTGCTGTCGGGGTTAGTGGGTCTGTTCCTGCTGCGTAAATCCTTATAGGGACGTGTTCGTAGGGCAACCCGGCTCTCAGGCCGGTGGATGGGGCGACGTCGGGGTGGTCTTGTTTTTTTGAGGTTTGGGAAGCACGATCACTTGCGTCCTGGAAATCTGATCGTGCCAACAGTGACGGCGAGGGTTCATCCATGCATACCAGTAGCCTGCACCCACAAACGCGAACGATAAGACACCGGTCAATGCACGGATGATGCATTGTGACCAGCCGGCAAGCCGAATGCTGTCCGTGTCTGCAACCACCTGGATTTGCCAGGTTCGCATCCCCAGAGTCTGCCCGGATTTGTGCCAGAACCAGATGTAAAAGAAGAGCATCAGCGCGACCCAGCCCAGCAATAACCACGGCCCGTCAAACATCGGTTGATAATCATGGGCGACGGCTTCGCCGAGCTGGACACTGATGAACGTCGCCAGGGCGACATACGCAAATGTCAGTGCCAGCAGTAAAAGCGAGTCATAAGCCAAAGCGGCGAAACGTCGCCAGAGCGGCGCGATGGGATAGTTGAGTGTCGACATGAGGACATGGATAGCCAGGAAAGCGCGCAGTCTAACGGACATTCGGACAGGATAGAACCCTGGGGGCGCCGAGCGCAGAATGGCAAATCCGATTCGCAGGAACCGGATTTCGAGAATAATTAATTCCTGGATTTACGCGTCAGGGCTTTTCGATAGAAATCTTGAAGCGCTTCACTGTCGGCCCGGTATTCAACAAGTTCCACCGCGTAGGTTTCGCCGTCGGAGTCCTTGTGAGTAATGCGGCCAATCTGAAAGTCGAGTTCAGGGATAAGCCAGATATGGGTTTCGCTATCATCATCGATCTTTTTAAAAAGCAGCGCTTTTCGCTTTTCCTTGCCCAGCTTGATTGAATCTTCACCCGCAAGCTGGAATTTGTAGTGCTTGAACTGATCGCGCTTGATGAAACGTGCCGACGGAGCTTTTTCTCCGGAGAATACGTCACTTTGAATGAATAACTGATACAGGGAAGGGTCAGATAATGATTTGTCCAGCGGCAGGTCGGCGTTTTTGTAGGACTTGGCGCTGTGTTCATAGCGGGCCTGCTTCGTCTTCCAGTCGAAACTGATGGTTTCAACTGCCTTGCGGCCAAAGACGTTGCGGTAAAACTCGTAGGTACTCGGCACGGGTTCATTCTCGTGCAACGTGAAGTGGCTGCTTTCACGGATCGTCGCAAATAAATTCTTCGCTACGGAAGTGAACTCGTAACTGCCGTCGTCCCTGGCCACCAGCGTGCGCGTCATTTTGATGTTCCAGCCGGAAAACTCGCCTTTATAAGTGCTGGTGAACAGCGTCTTCGTTTCGGCACTGGCATTGGATACATTCACGGCGCAAAAAGCAGCGCAGATCAGTAATACCAGGAAGCGAATTTTTGCAGAATTCACGCGCATATCCTGTACCTGCTAGTTATTGTTTCTTCAGCATAGACTAGCTGGATTAAGGGCGACTGAACAACCCTCAAGGGGATTTTCCGAAATGCAAGGCAGGGAAGGTACGGCTAAGAAGCGGTAGGAAAGCGGAAACAGCGGCGCCGAAGCGCCGCGTCAGGTTCGACAGAATCAACCGTGAGCCTTGAGAATTGCAAAGGTCGTATCGATCATGCGGTTGGAAAAACCCCACTCGTTGTCGTACCAGGCCAGGATTTTGACCTGGTTGCCGCCAATAACACGTGTCTGGGTTATATCAAAGATACTTGACGCCGAATTGTGGTTGAAATCGTGAGATACCAACGACAGCTGGTTGATTTTAAGTACGCCCTCGAATTGCTGGCTCGCCGCATCAGTCATGATACGGTTGATTTCATCAACGGACGTCGGGCGTGCTGACTGGAAAGTAAGATCCAGCAGAGAAACGTTAATGGTCGGCACGCGCACTGCCAGCCCGTCAAGTTTGCCGGCAAGTTCGGGAATTACCAGACCGATTGACTTGGCTGCCCCAGTTTTGGTTGGAATCAACGAGTGCGCCGCAGCGCGAGCGCGATACAGGTCTTTGTGATAAGCGTCGGTAATGTTCTGGTCATTGGTATATGAATGGACCGTGTTCATCAGCCCGCTGACGATGCCGACGGTGTCGCTCAATGCTTTGGCGATCGGGCCCAGGCAGTTGGTGGTGCAGGACGCATTCGAAATGATTTTGTGGTCAGCAGTGATCTTGTCATGGTTCACGCCGTAGACAACGGTCAGATCCGCGTTTTCGCCCGGTGCGGAGATCAATACACATTTAGCGCCCGCCTCCAGATGTAGCGCGGCTTTGTCACGGGATGTGAAGATTCCGGTGCACTCATAAACGATGTCGACACCCAGTTCTTTCCACGGCAGGGCAGCAGGGTTGCGTTCCGCGGTTACCTTGATTTTCCGGTTGCCAACGGATATGGATTCGCTGTCACATTTCACATCAAAGCCGAACTCACCATGAACGGTGTCGTACTTCAGGAGGTGCGCATTGATTTCCGGTGAGCCCAGATCGTTAATGGCAACGACTTCGAGTTCACTGTCCAGGTCGCGTTCGAAAAGTGCGCGAAGTACATTACGACCGATGCGGCCAAAACCGTTAATAGCTATACGTGGCATGATTGATAATTCCGGGTCTGGTTAATTAGTAAAAATGGGGATCTCGTCGTCTCGCTGTCGCCGCAGGAGGCCGCGAACCAGGCGCTTAACTTAAGCAAAAAAGGAAGCGACGGCACCTGGTCAATAGAACAGATCCTCTGATTCAGGATTGCAGATAGTCCTCTCGCCAGGCTGATGGCCAGCGGTTATCGCCGCACTCTCGCGGTCGGTTTTTCAGGCTGGAAGTATCCACAAGATATTCAGGGTCAACTGAAACGAGGAATCCTGGGAATCATTCCGGACACTGAAAAAGCGGAGGGCAGCGGCCTCGGGCCGGCCCTTGGGTGCCGGGATTATCCGTAATTGGGGTTGAAAAAGCAACCAGCGAGCCACTAAAATGGCCGCGGATTAGCTGAGTCCCGAGCCTTCAATACTGGCTTATAAAGGTCGGTACCCTCTGCGAAAAAAGCTGGGAGTGGGGTGTAGAAGGTACCCGGGACCATGAGATCGGCAGCCTTTCACAGACTGTGCATGCCAGGGCATAGCAGAGTATCCTTTGCGCAGTGTCGCTCGATGAGTTCTGCCACTACTGGATGTCAGACCGTATTACCGCAAGCTGGCGGTTCGGAGACAGTGCCCTTGCATTGTCTGGATAAATGAACCCAGGTGTCCCTAAACCCAGTTTCTCGCAAGCCCGAACTTCCTGCTGAGACCGCAGAGCTGCCGGGCTTTTGGCTGGCGTCCCGCGGCAGCTGGAATGTGACGGATTACCGGTAGCCGAGCACCGGAATTCCGGCGCATCTATCTCCAATAATCAGAAACAAAGCAGGTTGTAAGCATTATGAAAACCGACATACTGATCGTGGGTGGCGATGGTGATCTGGCGCTGCGCAAACTTTACCCGGCGCTGTATTACCTGATATTGAACAAATGTATGGCGGATGACATACGCATATTTGGCATGGCCCGGACTCATAATGACCAGGCCGAGTTTCTGAAAAAGGTTAATGAATGGCTGAAGGAACAGACCGGTAATCTCTATGATGAGGCGCTTTGGCAGACATTCAGTCGCCGGCTTACGTTTGTACAGGGAGATTCAACCAAGGTCGAAGATCTGCAGCGCATCAAGGATACCTGCTTCGAGGAGGATCGCGGCCTGATCATCTACCTCGCGGTGCCGCCGTCGATATTCGGAAAAATTTGTACGGCGCTGGATAAATGTGGACTGGCGAAACCGAGCACCCGGCTGGTGGTTGAAAAGCCTTTGGGCGACAGCAAAGAATCTTTTCTGGCGATCAACAGGGAACTCAACCGGGTTTTCTCCGAAGACCAGCTTTATCGGATTGACCATTATCTTGGCAAGGAATCCGTTCAGAACCTGCTTGCACTGCGCTTTGCCAACGATATCTTCGAACCCATCTGGAACTCCAAACATATCGAACATATCCAGATTGCCGTCACCGAAACGGTAGGCTGCGGCAATCGTTGGTCTTTTTATGACGAGACTGGCGCCATGCGCGATATGATCCAGAACCATCTTCTGCAGGTACTGTGTCTGGTCTGCATGGAACCGCCGGCGACACTTGACGCCGAGTCTGTCCGCAATGAAAAGCTCAAGATCCTGCGCTGTCTGAAACCCATGACAGAAGACGAAATAGCTCGCAACACGGTTCGCGGGCAGTACCGGGCCGGTAAGGTCGACGGCCACACTGTGCCCGGTTATCTTGAAGAGGAAGAAGGGGGGCGCGAAAGTAAAACCGAGACCTTTGTGGCGCTGAAGGCTGAAATAAGCAACTGGCGCTGGTCGGGAACCCCGATTTATATCCGCACTGGCAAGCGCCTGAACCGACGCCACTCCGAGATCGTCATTCATTTCAAGCAGACTCGTACCAAACTGTTTTCCAACCAGATCACCAAGGACTGTGCGAACCAGCTCATTATTCAGCTGCAGCCGGATGAAGGGATCTATCTGCGGGTCAAGAACAAGAAGGCCGGGCTGGATGCGCGTTTGCCGCTGGAAGATCGCAGTATGGACCTGTCTTTCACGGACAATGCCCGCGCCAAGAAACACGATGCCTATACCCGGGTACTGTTTGATGTGATTCGCAATGACCAGACGCTCTTTGTCAGCGCCGAAGAAGTCGAGGCGGCCTGGGAATGGGTAGACAGCATCATGGCCGGCTGGCGCCACAGCAACAAGGAGCCTGCAGGCTACGAAGCAGGCAGTACTGGCCCGGTAGAGGCAATCGAGTTGATGGCGCGTGACAATCGACGCTGGAAATTCTGACGAACGACAGCGAGGAGTTTTGTTTTGAACCCAACAGTAGAAGCGGTAACGGCCCGGATCATAGAACGCAGTGGCAAATCCCGGCGGGCATATGTCAACGCCATGCGTGCCACCATGGACAATAATCCGCCCAAACAACGATTATCCTGCGGCAATTTGGCACATGCATACGCCGCCTGCGGGGAGCAGGACAAAAACACCATTCGCCTGATGCAGACGGCAAATCTGAGTATCACCACCGCATATAACGACATGCTGTCTGCGCACCAGCCCTACGGGACCTATCCGGACTTTATCAAGGAGGCGGCGCGGGCCATGGGTTGCACGGCGCAAATCGCTTCGGGTGTTCCGGCGATGTGTGATGGCGTGACGCAGGGGCAGCCGGGAATGGAGTTGAGCCTTTTCAGTCGGGAAGTGGTGGCCATGGCTACTGCGGTGGGCCTGTCCCACAACATGTTTGACGGCAACATGTTTCTGGGGATTTGCGACAAGATTGTCCCTGGGATGGTAATAGGCGCATTGCAATTTGGTCATATCCCGGCCATTTTCGTGCCGGGTGGCCCCATGCATTCAGGCATACCCAATAAAGAAAAAGCCAAAGTTCGCCAGCAGTATGCAGCCGGCGAAGTGGGGGAAGACAAGCTGCTCGAAGCCGAAACCCGCTCCTACCACAGCCCGGGTACCTGTACATTTTACGGCACCGCCAACAGTAACCAGATGCTGGTGGAAATGCTGGGTGTCCAGTTGCCGGGGTCGTCTTTTGTCAATCCCGATGATCCGCTCCGGGCCGCACTTACCCGCGCGGCCGTGGAAAAGCTGGTGCTCTGCACGGCGAGCGCGGGGAAGTATCGCCCTCTTTACGAAGTCATCACGGAAAAGTCAGTGGTGAACGCCATTGTGGGTCTGCTCGCCACCGGTGGCTCCACCAACCACACGCTTCATCTGGTGGCCATGGCGAGAGCGGCGGGCATTCTCATCACATGGGAAGACATGGATGAACTCTCCCGCATCGTGCCGTTGCTGGCCCGGGTGTATCCCAATGGTGAAGCGGACGTCAACGATTTCCATAATGCCGGCGGCATGGCGTATTTGGTTCATGAGTTGCGACTCGGGCAGTTGCTCAACGAGGATGTGGTCAGCGTGATAGGGGAGGGACTGGACCTCTATGAGTGCATGCCGACTCTCAAGGACGGATCGGCGATTTGGGAAGAGCGGGTAACTCAGTCCCGGGATACCGCCATTCTTCGAACGGTCACCAGTCCTTTTGCCACGGAGGGCGGCCTGCGGATCATGCAGGGTAATCTGGGCAAAGGGGTGATAAAAATTTCGGCCGTGGCGCCAGAGCATCGGGTGATCGAAGCGCCGTGTATTGTTTTTGAAAGTCAGGACGATCTGATTTCTGCCTTCAAGCGGTCAGAACTGAATCGTGATTTTATTGCAGTGGTGCGGTTTCAGGGGCCATCGGCCAACGGAATGCCCGAACTGCACAAGATGACCCCGCCACTGGGTCTTTTGCAGGACCGGGGCTTCAAGGTCGCGTTGGTAACTGACGGACGCATGTCGGGCGCATCCGGCAAGGTGCCATCGGCCATACACATATCGCCCGAAGCGCATAAGGGCGGCATGCTCAACCGTCTGAAGACCGGCGATGTCATCCGTTTCGACGCGGAGCGCGGGACGCTCGATGTACTGGTCGATGCCGGGGAGCTGGGTGCTCGTGATGCCGCGACTATTCCCGATGTCGAACAGGATCTCGGGCGCAATCTGTTCGGAGGTTTCCGCCAGCTTGCCGGGCGCTCGGAAGACGGCGCTACCGTTTTTGATTCATGTATTGATTATTAGAAGGATATTCACGTGGTAATCACAAAAGATTTTCTGGAACCCATTGGCGTCATGCCGGTCATCGTCCTGCACTCGGTGGAGGATGCGGTACCGGTCGCGCGCGCGCTCGCTCAAGGCGGCATCAAGGCGGTCGAAATTACCTTGCGTACCGCGGCGGCCCTGGAAAGCATCAGTGCCATCAAACGGGAATGCCCGGAGCTGATTGTCGGGGCGGGCACGCTTATCAATGAACGCACAGTTGAGCAGGTTGCCGAGATTGGTGTGGATTTCGCTGTTTCGCCCGGGATGACCGAAGCGCTGGTGCGTCGTTCACAACAACTTGGAGTCGCGTTGCTGCCAGGGGTCGCCACCTGTTCCGAAATCCTCCACGGCATGGAGCTTGGGCTTTCCTGCTTCAAGCTGTTCCCCGCCACCGCGGTCGGAGGCTTGCCGTTACTGAAATCCATTAACGGCCCGCTGCCACAAGTCTCATTTTGTCCCACCGGAGGCCTCAAATTAGACGACTTTGACCAGTATCTCGCGCTGCCGAACGTTGCCTGTGTGGGAGGCACCTGGCTGGTACCTGAAGCCGCAGTGAAGTCCCGAAACTGGCAGGCCATCACAGATATCGCCGCGAAAACGGTGGCGATTGCCGAAAAGACCCGGGCAGAAAAAGCTCCCTCCCGATAGCAGCGGAGACTGGCATGGCGCCGGAACGGTCATGCCTGCCGTTTCGCTCGCGAATTTTGAAATTACATTCAATAAATCTTTATATCGTCAACGGCGCGGGATGACTTCATGAAGCTGCGTATCACCTCCGCCAGTGAGAATGACGTCCCGTGTCTGAGTTCATGGCGGATGCGGTAGATATAAAGGGATTCGGCTGCGCGGACCGGCGCGGGGAGGGTTGCTGTCACAGCCGGATCCTCTGGATCGGCCGTGAGTGTGGTCAATGCCGGAGCACAGTGTTCAGTCAGCGCCAGAAAAGCCATATGAGTCAGTACCACCTGGTCAATTGCGTCCTGTCTGACCAGGCTTTCGTATTTCAAATATCCGGTTTGAGCCAGCCACAGCATGGTATGCAGGCACGCTTCATGGCGAGGACTGTGCAAACCGAATTCATCGGGCGTATCTGGCCCGGAAATGTCCTCTACGAATAACGTCATTCTCCGCGGAAACTGCGCAAACAGTGCAGCCAGGATTTTGCCCGTGTCGCGATAGAAGTCATCAATGTGGAGATCGGACAAAATTCGGCCCTCACACTTCATATTGCTGCAGGAATTTCCCGAACAGGTTTATGGCTTGAGTGATTTCTTCTTTGGCCGGCAGGAAAACGATACGCATATGGTCGGGCTCGCGCCAGTTGAAAGCAGTGCCCTGAACCAGCAGTACACGATACTGGATCAAAAAATCCAGAATAAGTTGCTGATCATCTTCATACGCATAACGGTTTCGGTCTATTTTGGGAAACATGTAAATGGTTCCCTTGGGCTTGACGCAGCTGATTCCCGGAATCGCGCCAAGGGCGGCCAGTGCCGCGTTACGCTGCTCCAGCAATCGTCCGCCCGGGAGGATAAGCTCGTTAATGCTCTGGTATCCGCCCAGAGCAGTCTGCACCGCGTACATGGCCGGAACATTGGCACAAAGTCGCATCGACGACAGCATCTCGATCCCTTTGATATATTCCCGGGCTCTTTCTTTGGCGCCGCTGAAAATCAGCCATCCCGACCGGAACCCGGCCAGGCGGTAGGCCTTGGACAGTCCGTTAAAGGATACACAGACCACGTCATGCGCCAGGCGACCGACGGGGATAAACTCGGCATCTTCATAAATAATCTTGCTGTATATCTCGTCCGAGAAGACCACCAGATTGTGGTCCCTTGCGACCTGTATCAGTTGCTCCAGAATGTCCTGACTGTACACAGCACCCGTCGGATTGTTCGGATTGATGATTACGATCGCCCGGGTACGTGAACTGATTTTGCTGCGGATGTCGCTGATATCGGGGAACCAGTCAGCGGCTTCGTCACAGATATAATGCACCGGTTTGCCGCCCGCCAGATTTACCGCAGCGGTCCACAAGGGGTAATCCGGCGAAGGTACCAGAACCTCATCACCATCATTCAAAAGCGCCTGACAGGCCATGACAATCAGCTCGCTCACGCCATTGCCCAGGAATATGTCATCGATGTCCACATCTGGAATGTTCAGGCGCTGGCATTCCTGCATAATGGCCTTCCGTGCCGGGAACAATCCTCTGGATTCCGTATAACCCTGAGCGTTGCGCAAGTTGTAGATAACGTCGGCGATGATTTCATCCGGCGCATCGAACCCGAAGGGCGCGGGGTTGCCTATATTGAGCTTCAAAATTCGGTGACCTTCTTCCTGAAGTCGATTGGCGTGTTCGAGTACCGGCCCGCGGATGTCGTAGCAGACACCATCGAGTTTTTTCGATTTGTGAATGAGGGGTAGGCTTTTGACGTTGGTTTTGGATTTTTTTTGAAGTTTCAGTTCAGTCATGGCACGAGATCCAGCGGCTCGCCGGCGTGCCGCATGCGTATATGGTGAAAAGTGTCCGATTAGTGTAGCAGGTGCCCGATTATGTCAGATAGTCATTCGAAAGACGATGAACAGTGGAAGGACAAGCTTTCTCCGGCCGAATTTCAAGTATGCCGTATGAAAGGTACAGAGCGACCTTTTACGGGAGAGTACTGGGATTGCAAACAGGAGGGGCAATACCGGTGCCGTTGCTGTGGCGAACCGCTGTTTGATTCCTCCACAAAGTATGATTCCGGATCTGGCTGGCCGAGCTTTTACGCGCCTGTGGATGAAAACATCGTGGAAGAGCACCGGGACACCAGTCATGGAATGCTGCGAACGGAGGCGGTGTGTCGCCGCTGCGGCAGCCACCTGGGCCATGTGTTCCCGGATGGGCCGCAGCCAACCGGACTTAGGTACTGCATCAATTCAGCGTCTTTGAAACTGGAGCCGCGCAAATAAACAGGTTGCGGGGCAAAGCTCCGGGCGCGCCGCTTCGCATTGCAGGTCCCAGGGCCTGTTAACACTTGTTTGATCGCGCTTGTTGTGGTTGAAAAAACGCCAACCAAGAAGCGAAGAGAGAAGTTTGGTCATTGCAAATGAACGATGAGCGCCGCACAGTGGCCTTTTTTCAACCGCAACCCGAAGGGCCGGGCCCATTTTTCCGCCCGGCGGCGTTCGAGCTCGCTTATTTGGAATACCAAACAGCACTCGCTCGGCCTTGCCCGCCGAAAAAATGACCTCCGGCAGGTGCAATCAAATTAGTGTTATTAGGCCCTAGTCATAAAGCTGCTTTTTCTTCCAGTCCTGCTCGACCCGGCCGAATTCATCCCATTCCTGGCTGACTGCGGACGCTTCGGTTTCCCCGCCGGATTCCTGTGGCCCGCCCTTGTCAACGATTGATTGCTCAAGGGTTTCCCTGATTGCGGTAATTCGAGCGAGTTTGGCGTCAAATTGCCCGGCGAGCGCTTCACGCCGCATAAGCTTTTGAGCGAGGTCGTAATAGTGGCAGGCCAGGCGCGGCTTGTCCTTTTCCTGCGCGGTGCGGGCATGCAGTATGTAGGTGTCAATACTCAGCTGAAGCAGAAGCTGCTTGATCATTGCGCGATAGCGATCGCCCTGCGGCCCGGTCAGCTGTTTTTTCGTCTCCAGCTGCAGCACGTATTTGAATAGCTCTTCAAGGTGGCTTTTGACCTCGCTGATCTGCTGGACCTTTTCGATCACGACCGGCGTGCCGGGGCTATCTGGCTGCTTCTCGGTGGCGGCAATTTTAGTGATGATCTGGCGAATATTTTCCTTGTGGTCCGGATTTTTGGGTTCCAGGTTCGCAAGCTGGTCAAGGACAAGCTGCAGGCCTCGCTGGACCAGGAGAGTCAGATCCCGCGGGAGGAAACCGCCGGGAAAGCCCTCCAGCATGTAGTGGAAATTGCGAGCCCGCAGTTTTAGCCCGGCTACCAGTCGCCCTCGTTGCTGCTTTTTCTGCCGAACAGTCTGCACGACAAAAGCGTAACAGACCAGAACGGCCAGAAGCACAATGATTATGATGATCAGGGTAACTGAAGACATGGTGTGTGGGTTGGATGCGCCAGCCAGTTATAAACAAGGGCTCACCGGAACAATCGTTAAAAACCGGTGATCGGGGACACTCGAAATCAAAGTCCGCTCTATAGAATGCTAGTCACAGGTGGACAGGGGCGCAACTTTCGAGCTTGTCAAGCATTTGCGGCAGATCGTTGGACTGCCTGGAACCGGCACTGGTACCAGATTCTAGGCGCCCGTTTTTGTTCGGGAAAAGTTTTGGAAAAAGTGTTGACAGTGTGGATGTCGCTATCTAGAATGCGCCCCACTTCTGACGACAACGGTGCGTCGGAAAGTCCGGGTCCCCATCGTCTAGAGGCCTAGGACACCGCCCTTTCACGGCGG
>CAZXLJ010000020.1:32286-36481 GCA_964641175.1 uncultured Cellvibrionaceae bacterium | reverse complement strand
CTAGCGCTTGCCAGTATCCGGCGATATTGAACCTGACCACCTAATTTTCGTTTTTGTAATTCCAACACTTATTTAGAGTACCCGATGTTCACGATTTGGGAGCCGCTCGAAATACTGTTTCGATTTCACCGACCAAGCGTCTGTAATCGGGCGAGTTAACTTCACTGTAATGAAAGTTTTTAAAGAGCCCGGTCAAGCGGATGAAATACGCCCGGGCCGCACTTTGACTGTCAAAATTATAGTTCGTGCTGACGATTTCAAATAGCCATCTAAATGTAAAAGCCTGCCTCGACAGCGGTACGCTCGCGTCTACTTTATCGAAAGCGTCCTGCTGTAAGTAGGCCATATCAATCAGCAACGATTTCTGAAAGGTGACGTAATCCGCAACCGTAATTCCCTCCTCTCCAGAAACCTGCATCATCTTCTGGACATTGTCACCGTCAACCAGCAGGCGCTGCATCTGTTTGACGCGCTCTACCCAACCCTGTTCGAGGTTCTCTTCAAACCACTGGCCAATCTGGTCAAAATACCTGGTCCACGAAATAAGCGGATCGATTGCCGGATAAAATCGCTTGTAGGCGCGGGAATATGAAAGACCCAGGAAACTCTTGACTGTATTAAGCGTCGATTGGGTTACTGGCTCTTCAAAACTTCCCCCTGCTGGAGATACCGTGCCAATCATTGTGAGACTGCCAACGGCACCATCTGCCGCTTTGATGACCCCGGCCCGTTCGTAAACTGAGCGGATCGATGAGTCCAAATAGGCAGGGAACGCTTCGTCGCCCGGAATTTCTTCGAGACGGCCAGAGGTTTCCCGCATTGCCTGTGCCCATCGCGATGTTGAGTCCGCGAGCAATAAAACCTGATATCCCATCTGGCGATAGTATTCACCAAGCGTAAGACCGGTATACATGGAGGCTTCCCGGGCGGCCACCGGCATCGACGAGGTATTGCAGATTATGATTGTTCGATCAATCAAGGCGCCACCCGTGCGGGGATCTTTGAGGTGCGGGAACTCCGTCAGCGTTTCCACCACTTCACCGGCGCGCTCACCGCATGCCACTACAATGACGATGTCGGCATTTGAGTGGCGCGCGATAATGTGTTGCAGGACCGTTTTTCCGGAACCAAATGGCCCGGGTATGCAGCCTGTTCCTCCTAGCGCGATCGGGAAAAATGTATCGATTAACCGAATGGTAGTGCCGAGTGGCTGACTCGGATATAGCCGCTCGCTGGAACGGTTTTGCAAAAGATTACGCGTCAGCGGTTTGCGCACCGGCCAGCGCTGCTCCAGGGTTAAGGTCGCTTCCGAACCATCAGCCTTTTTTACCCGGGCAATCGGCGTATCAACTGTTACCGATGCCTCCTGTATCCAGGTCACTTCAATAATGCCCGGCCAGTCAAACGGCACCATTATTTTGTGACTGAAACGGCCCTCCTGTACGGTGCCGAGAACGGTACCGGACTTCACTTTTGCATGCGTCTGGACCTGCGGCACAAATGACCATTTCCGGGCTTTATCCAGCGCCGGCAGGTCGACGCCTCGGGGCAAAAAAGTGCCGAATCCCTGCGCCAGTTCTTCCAGCGGGTTCTGTAAGCCGTCGTAAACCTTACCGAGCAATCCAGGTCCCAAGCTCACAGAAAGCAACTCGCCCGACTGCTCAACAACGTCACCGATCGCTACGCCGGTAGTATCTTCAAACACCTGTACATCCGCAAACTGCCCTTTTATTCTCAACACTTCGGCTTTCAACCGCACCGGATGCGGGGCGTGCCGGGATCGAGTCGGATGTATGTAAATCACTTCATTTTTTAAAATCGGCATCGAGCGTCCATCTTTCATGCCGGCTTGAATCCGTACAAGACTTTCCTGAACTGCAACAACGCGCGCCGGTATATCGGTAACCGGTGGAGTGTCTTTACCCATTAATAGACTCGCTCAAAGATTGTTGAAGCTCTGCACTGTCAAAAGTAGCCATGGCATCCTTTAAGAGAGACATAAAACGGGGGCCGGCAACGTCGGTTTTATAGGAAGTCCAACGCGCAATCAGATCCCACTTCATTCGATAAATAACAACCGCCGCAAAATCGAATTCATGACCATCTTCAAGTTTCCTGAGCCAGTACCATACGTTAAGCAGCACCAGCTTTTCCAGTGCCAGGCTTTGATTTTCATCCAGCAGCTTTTTGGCCTGCACGACCCACGGCAGCGCCTTTTCCATCCCCAGCAAAGGCTCGTGCCAGTGGCGACGTATTCGAGGCAACCAGCGACCATAGCCCCAACGTTCATCAGGCAAGGGCAACCGATCCCTTTTTCGGCGCAAAGCGGCAATTATTGTCCGGTATTCCGTTCGCCAGATTATGCATTCCCTGACGAATTCGGATTTTACCTGTTCAAGGCGTTCGTCGAGAATGATCAGAAATTCTTCATCACTGCGGCTGGACGGCTGCCGGAACCAGTCAAGTATTTCGCTCAGTATTTCCATATCCTGCAGATCGTCCGGGCCCAGCATGAGTAAACGCTTCTGCAGTTGTAGACGGGATATTGGTGTCTGGGTGGTCGATGCCAAGGGCTCAAAAGCAGGCAGACTGCTAATGAGCGTCGTGTATCGGTAAGACTGCTGGCCGGGCATTACTTGACCATTCCTTCAAGCATGGCGCGAAAGCGTGGCTGCAAATGCTCCAACAACAATTCACTGAGCTTTTCATCTGTCAGGTCGATCTGGATATCCTGGTCCACCAGACGTATCCGCAGCCCGCCCTGCAGTTCTTCGCTGGTCGCAAAGACCACACCCTCACGCAATTCATCTGCCGCGACATTGATGATGAAGTGAGAAAGACTGCCTTCTTCCAACTCGAGTGGGCGGCGGCGCAGTTCTTGAAGCCCGATCAGGTTGCGGGGCAAAATTGCTTCTACGTTTTCGCACTCGTCCAGACGGCTGTCTTCCCTAACCCGTCCTGCAACTTCCAGTAACAGCATTCGTAGAAAATCCTCCTGTTGCAGCTCCTTTGCGATCAGCCGCCTGACCCGCTCTCCGATAACATCCGACAACTGCGCTTTGAGCTTTAACACGATGTCGCGCATGGCTATTGCAAGAGCATCTTCGCCCCCCCGCTTTAACCGGTCCACTTCGAGCTGGGCCTGAGCAACCATCGACCGTGCGGTCTGCTCGGCTTCTGCAATCAGTTCCGCTGCTTGTCGCTCGGCGTCGAGTACAATTTCGTTTGCCCGCTGCCGACCTGCGAGTACGCCTTCATCTCGTAAGCGGTCGATCAGCTGTTCAACGCCCGCGGATATTTTTTCGTCTTTTGTTTTCGCGTCAGTTTTCAATGTCAGTCTCCACAAAACAGCCGATCACTGCCCGCAACGGCTCAAGCACCGGGGATGCTTCCGGCAGCTACCAGCGCGAATACAAACGCAAACACAGCGAACCCTTCTACTATCGCCGCGGGCGCCAGAGACAAGCCGAATATTTCCGATTTGATCTTGCTGGCATGAATTGCAGATGCGCATGCCTGACCCTGTCGAATACCCGATACCATCAACGCCAAGCCCGACATGATTCCTATTCCGGCAAGCGCGGGAGCTGTCACCGCGGTCACGTCGCGCTGTAACGAAAACATAATCACAATCCCATAGATTACCTGGGACGATGGCATCACAGATACACCGACGAATCGACCATAGCCCGACTCAGTATCGAGCATCGCCCCGATTGCCGCCTGTCCCGCGATAGCGCAACCGATAATACTGCCAATTGCACCCAGGGCCATGACACCATACATCCCGGCCCAGCCCAACGCGATGGTCAGCTCACTCATTCGGATACTCCTGTTTTTTGAATGCCTGGAACGGACGACCTTCGCCATCCAGTGCCCATTTATAAAACTCGATAAAATTCAGACGCAGTCCATGCACCACTCCGCTCACCACTGCCAGCAAAAGGTTAAGCAGGTGTCCAACCAACAGGATGAGGATTCCGCCGAGCATACCCAGTCCTCCGCCTGAAGAAAAAGAATTGGCTGCAAGATCGTTAAAAGTCAAAGCGAGCGATGCCGATGCCAGTCCGAGCGCAAAAAGGCGCAGATAGGAGAGAACATCGCCAAACATATTTGTAACGTTGGTGAGCGCTTTCAAGCCATCAAGGGCTCTCAGAACGAGGCTGCCAAAGGATTGAACTTTACGCTCACCGCC
>CAZXLJ010000020.1:0-32186 GCA_964641175.1 uncultured Cellvibrionaceae bacterium | reverse complement strand
AGCAAAGTTGACATCAGAGGGCGCAACGCCTTTCCGGTCCTGGAGGTTGATAGCGGTTTCCAGAAAGCCGCAAGCAATGCCATCAGCACCAGCGCATAGCCCGCATCGGACAATATCATGGCGAAGAATATGGAAAACGTCGCCATCAAAATCAAAGACGGGTCCCAGCTACCGTAAGCAGGAGTCTGATAAAAATTAACCAGCATCTCGCCGCCTTTTATCGCGTCCGGGTTTTTCAAAAGCGTCGGTGGCTGGTCTTCCGCAAGGCTTTCTTCGAAATGCACCGCTGATTGGGTTGCCTCGCAGAACTGTTCAAGCACCATCCTCTGCTCGCTCGCTACCCACCCTTGCAGAACAAAAATTTTATCGTATTGCACGCTGTAGCGCGCCACCATGCTCAGTGCGGAAGAGTCCAGGGCGTTTGTCCGGTGCCGCTTCAACGCAGAGCTCCAGCGGGTCATCCGCTGCCGGTCGGCTTCGACATCTTCAAGAGCACTCTGTGCTGCCAGACGCAGACGAGTTACTGCGTCCAGAGACAAAGAACCAGTTCGGCAACGTTCAACGGGTAGAACATCCACGGCGGGTTCAGATTTACTGATCAAGACCAGCCAGCTGTGGCCGCTATCTTGATAGGCGATGTACCACGGACACTCTATCCGCGTCAGCGCCGACTTGTATTTGTGAGGCAGAATGTAGAACCACAACCTTTGACCATCGAGTTCATCAATGTCTGGCAGACGAAAATTTCCCCAGGAACGCAAGGTATTTTCTCTTTCCGCCAGTGCGTCAATCGTATCAGTCAACGAGCGTTTAAGTTTCTGGTTCTCCACAATCTGGTGGACCAACTGTTCAATATCCAGATTCGGCTCAAAAGCAGTTTGCCGACGCTTGACCGGTGATTCGTCCAGATAACGGATCGCCATTTCAAGGTGCTCACTCGGGCTGTGAGCGGTTCTGGATCCCGGTTCTTCAATCGGGGAACGGTCGATTTTCAGGTCGACCAGATGAACCTGCCCCAGACTCTGCAGCGCGTCGAGTATTTCAAACTTGCGGTGAAACTGGCCAATAATCCAGACTTTACTCAACGTGACAATGCTCAACGGGCAACCTCCGGAGATTCAATGCCTTCATGATTTTCCTGTGCCTGGCGCTTTCGCTTTGCAATCTTGGAGCGGATCACGGCAGCCCGTTCGTTATCAGACAGAAAAATCTCGATTCTGCGCATGTTTTTTTGTGTTTGAGGTATTAATACTTTTTCGAGCAAATTAACCCGCTGGGTTGCCTTTTTAAGCGCATATTTGAGGATTTCTACTCTGCGTTTAAACACTCTCACCTTGACCTGAAGCGTGGACGCGCGTTCCAGTTCCCTCACCAGCACATCGACCCAATGTGGTCTCACCAGATACCCGTAGGCATTGCGTTTTACATGAAGGTGCCGGAGAACAGGCAATTTTATTCCTACCAGATTTTCATGCGACAACTCGATCGAATCGACAACCACCAGCCGGTCCAGTGATACTTCTTCGTTGCCAAGCATCGGCAATTCCTGTGGCACCCTGGCCAGCAAATCTGCGAGCTCGAGTTCAACTTCCTCCAGCAGCCTTTCCTGATTTTTCTTTTCGATTATCAGCTGCTTTCGTTTTAGATCCAGGGACGGCAAGAAGCGCCGGTAGTTGTCGAGCTTCCTCGACTCTTTTAAATAGGTGGATTTACTGAGCGTCAACTGTGCCATGCGGGAAGTATTTCTCGATCAAATGTTGCTTCATCAGCAGCTCTTCCGTCCGAAAACACTCCGCAAGAGTCGTCCAGCAAAGATCCAGTGCCTGCTCGAGCTCAAGACTTACGTTAATGTCCATGAACCGGGTTCGAAACAGACGGCCGAATCGTAAAGTGCGCTGATCATATTCAGACAGTTCGAACGCCATGGCCTGTTTCTGCTCGGCGTCCCGCGCTGCGGAATAGAATCGGATCATGGTATTCATGATCTGGCCGTGATCCTCCCGCGTCACCTTCCCGATTACATGTTGCTTCAGGCGGGAGAGTGAACCAAACGGGTCAATATGACCGTCGTGAAGGTAGAACTGGCCTTCTGTAATGTAACCTGTATTATCCGGCACCGGGTGAGTGACATCGTCCCCCGGCATGGTAGTGACCGTGAGAATGGTTACCGAGCCACCTTTCTTGTAATCCGCGGCCTTTTCATAGCGCCTGGCCAATTGGGAATACAAATCCCCCATATAACCGCGGTTGGAGGGAATGTTCTCCATGGCAATGCCAACTTCTTTCATGGCATCCGCATAGGCAGTCATATCTGTCATCAGAACCAGGACGCGTTTGCCCTCTTCGACCGCAAATCTTTCGGCAACCGCAAGACACATATCCGGCACGAGCAACCGCTCCACGACCGGGTCGGAAGCCAGGTTGACAAACATGACCGTCCGCGCGAAGACACCTGCATCGGCAAACTGCTGCCGGAACATGTAGTAATCGTCAAAGATCAGACCAAGGCCACCAAATATCACCAGATCCGCTTCCGCCTGAATCGCTATACGCGCCAGCAACTTGTTATAGGGCTCGCCCGCTACAGAAAATATGGGGATTTTCTGGCTTTCCACGAGACAGTTGAATACATCGATCATGGGTATATTAGTGCGAATCATTTTCGATGCGAGCTGTCGCCGCGCCGGATTCACTGAAGGTCCATCGATCTCGCATTTGGCGTCCTGAGCCAGACTCGGGCCTGCGTCCATGGGCAGTCCGTCCCCTCGAAACACACGCCCGAGCACATTTGCCGAGCAGACGACCTTGAAAGCATCACCCAGAAAATTAACGCTCGCACCCGTGGAAATACCGGTGGTACCGACGAAGACCTGCAGGGCCGCCACGTCGCCATCCAGACGGATGACTCGGGCCAGCGATGAAAAGCCATTGTCATCTTCTACTTTAGCCAGATCGTGCAACGCGATTGATGCATTATCTCTCAAGACGTCTTGCGGAACCCGGACCTTGATAATGTCGCCAACTATTTCCAGAATTTTTGAATAACGAGTCAGTTGATGTGCCATGGCCTTGCCAATTCCAGGTTAACGGATTGAAGAACTGGAGAATACCCTCCACCCTCTTCCAGGGTTTTCCCTCGAGCAGCGCCGACATTTTCTTTAAATTCTGAACCGCGTTGATCCAGTGCATCAGTCTGAACGTTTACCGCTGAAGCCCTGGGCTGCGAGTCCGATAACATCAAGGTAGCCTGACCCTTTCGGGCTTGGGCAGTTAGATTGTTTCGACCGCACTGAATGGCTGCAACCGTGGTGAAAGATAGACACTAATGTGACAGACGATACTGAAAGAAACCGTGGCGTGATGCTGCTGGATATCGAAATCGGGGGCCATGATGAACCCGCATGTCCTCCAGTCTGTCTCGCAATCCGGTCATTTTACGCAGGATGTGCGCACCGGACTTGATTCAAATCATCATTACTCAAACAGAGCTGCGGTCAGATCCTGTACACGACGGTTCGCTTCTTGAGCGCGCGCCTGTTCCTGACTAATCTATAACGCATTAAAAGAGTAGACTGACGAGTCCGCAGCGTCATCCTGATCGGCGTCCTCTCAAATCAGAGCCCACTCCGGGCGCAAACGCGAATAACTATGACTGATACGATTCTGGTTTTCAATAGTGGTAGCTCTTCCTTCAAGTTTTCACTGTTTGCAGCGCGGGACGAGGCGCTGATACTTTCGGGTATTGCGGACAAGCTCGGGCATTTCGACGCATATCTGGAAATAAGAGTGCCATCCAAAAACGGAACCGCCAGTGCCAAACATCGCGTTACGACCCCCGATTCCACGCATCGGCATGCCATCCAGCAGCTCATTGAGGTGCTGCCCCAGTTTGGTGTCAGCTTCGACAGCGTTATCTCGGTCGGACATCGTGTAGTTCATGGCGGCGAGAACTTCGCATCCTCGGTCATCATCGACGAAGACGTCATCAGGGAAATTTCCGCGTGTAATAATCTGGCTCCACTGCATAACCCGAAAAACCTGCTGGGAATCGAGATCCTCCAGGATCTTAAGCCGGATTTACCGCAGGTTGCCGTCTTTGATACGGCTTTTCACCAGACCTTGCCGCGAACTGCTTACCTGTATGCGCTTCCCTGGCACCTCTACACGGATCTGGGCGTGCGTCGATACGGCTTTCACGGCACCAGCCACCGCTATGTATCCGGGCGAGCAGTCGAAAATTTTGAATTGGACCCGCAGGATCATCAGCTGCTCGTGGCCCATCTGGGCAATGGTTGCAGCGCTACCGCAATTGTTGACGGGCGCAGCGTCGATACCACCATGGGGCTGACACCTCTGGAAGGCTTGATGATGGGCACCCGCTCCGGGGATGTTGATCCGAGCCTCCACGAATTCCTGCACGAACATCTGGGCTGGCCTCTGAGCCGGATTACTTCGATGCTTAACAATGAATCTGGCCTGCTGGGGCTGTCCCGGCTCAGCAATGACATGCGGACACTCTTCGATGCTGCGCAGAACGGCAACCAGCAGGCTCAGCTGGCGTTTGATGTCTTTTGCTTTCGGACCGCCCGGCAACTTGGCGCGCTGGCCGCATCTCTGACCCGGATTGACGCACTGATCTTTACCGGGGGCATCGGCGAAAATCAGTTGCATGTCCGTGAATCAGTTATTCGCCAATTGGCCATTTTCGGCTTCAAGCTCGACGAAGACGCCAACCGACAGCACGGGGAGGCGAGCCACGGAGTGATTACTGCGCCATCAAGTACCCGGGCCTGCGTCATCAAGACCGACGAGGAGCTGATGATCGCGCGGGACTGCCTGGCGTTGATGGGAAGGTGAGTTGTTCAAGGCTTGCACGGAAAGTCGATGGTAAATAGATCCAATTACCTGAGGGGATATCAATGCACAGTTTTTTTGTTGCGCCCATCGCGGCGGGGACCGGATTGTCGTCTGTCTGCATGGGGCTGGTGCGAGCGCTTGACCAGATAGGCGTTCGAGTCGCGCATTTCAAGCCCATCGCCCAAAGCGATACCCAGGAATTGAACAGGACACATCTAGCGAGCGAATTTCCGCATTCCACCCACATCCAGTTAAGCCTGCATTACGCCCAGCAAATGATGGCCCGGAACAAGGCGGATTTGCTGATGGAAGAGATTCTCAACAACTGGCAGCGATACCAGGGCGAAGCGGATGTGGTGATTGTGGAAGGATTAGTACCAGAAGCCGACCAGGAGTATGTAGAGCAACTCAACCCCATGCTTGCGCGTGTGCTGGGCAGCGAGATCATCCTGGTCGCAGCCAGACGGCACCACTCCCTGGCGCAGCTCAATGACCGGATAGAAATGACTGCCGGGCTGTTTGGCGGCCATGCCAACCCCCGCCTCATCGGCTGCATACTGAATAAGGTGGGCGCCCCGCCCGAAGACTATCAGCGCATCAGGGCCCGCGGCGACAGCGATCCCCCGTTGCCAGATGAAACTACGGCTGGAGAGATCCAGCATAGCCTGCCGATATTCGGTCGCCCTGATTTTCTATGTCTCGGCACCATCAAATGGGACCCCGATTTTATCGCCCCTCGGACGCTGGATGTAGCCAAACATCTGCGCGCCGACATTCTCCATGAGGGCCAAATAGGCCAGCGGCGGGTGCGTTCCATCGTGTTCATGGCACGTACCATTCCGAACATGATCAACACCCTCAAGGCCGGCACGCTGGTGGTAACCCCGGGCGACCGGGTGGACATCCTGCTGGCGACGGTCATCGCGGTTCTGAATGGTGTGCCGCTGGCCGGCATCGTGTTCACAGGAGATTTGCTCCCGGATGCCCGCGTCATGGACCACTGCGAAGCGGCTATAAAAACCGGCCTGCCGATACTTGCAACCTCCCATGACACGCTGAACACGGCTCAATGGCTCGGCGAAATGAGCCCGGAGGTTCCGCCTGACGATCAGGATCGCCGCAACTCGGTGATGGAAAGCATTGCACAGTATCTGGATGCCCAGACACTGGCGGAGCGCAGCAAGCTGACCCACGAAATTCGCCTTTCACCGCCGGCATTCCGCCATTATCTGGTCACCAGGGCCAAGGCCGCCAACAAGCGTATCGTACTGCCGGAGGGCGAAGAGCCGCGAACCATCCAGGCCGCTATAATCTGTGCCGAAAAGGAAATCGCTCGCTGCGTGTTGCTGGGAGACAAAAGCGCAATTGTGCGGCTGGCAGAAAGTCAGGGCGTGGAGCTGCCGCGGGGCATTGAAATCCTGGAACCTGAAACAATTCGCCACCGGTACGTGCAGCCCATGGTGGAGTTGCGCAAGCACAAGGGCCTGACCACCGATATGGCAGCAGCCCTGCTGGAAGACACGGTGGTTCTAGGGACCATGATGCTCGCACGCAATGAAGTGGACGGCCTCGTCAGTGGCGCCACTCACACCACCGCCAACACCATCCGCCCTGCCCTGCAGCTCATTAAAACCCGTGCAGATGCAGCGCTCGTGTCTTCGGTGTTCTTCATGCTGTTGCCGGATCAGGCTTTAGTTTATGGGGATTGTGCCGTGAATCCAGATCCCAGTGCAGAAGAACTGGCGGATATAGCAATCCAGTCAGGTGACACAGCCAAGGCTTTTGGTGTGGAACCCCGGATTGCCATGATCAGTTATTCCACCGGGACTTCCGGGAGTGGCGCCGACGTGGAAAAAGTACGCGCCGCAACCCAGATCGCCCGCGCGCAACGCCCCGATCTGATCATTGACGGGCCCCTCCAGTACGATGCGGCGGCCATCCCGGGGATCGCTGCTCTCAAGGCGCCCAACAGTCCGGTTGCCGGCAAAGCGACAGTATTTGTTTTTCCGGATCTAAATACCGGCAATACCACCTACAAAGCGGTGCAGCGCAGTGCCAACGTTTTAAGCGTGGGACCGGTATTGCAGGGGCTGAGGAAACCGGTAAATGATTTAAGTCGCGGCGCCACGGTTGATGACATTGTGTATACGATCGCCATTACCGCCATTCAGGCAGATCAGGGCTGAACGCCCTGACAGTCAGCCGCCCCGGTAGCAACTATTCGTAACTAAGCGACGTCGCCTTGCCCCAGAATATGCGGTATATGAAAAATGTGTACCAGGCAATCAACGGTACAACAATGATCACCCCCACAAATACAAATTTGAGAGACGTGATCGACGCGGCCGTTTCTGCAATGGTCAGCCTGTCAATTACGATATCGGGATAAATACTGTATGCAAGACCCAGCGACGCCATTACGCAGATCACAACCATAGCCACAAATACCATCCAGCCGTATCCGGCTTGCAGCAATTCGGACTTGTGAAGTATCCATCCCAATGCCATGTAGGCGACTACGGTTGTCACCGGAATGGGCAACAAACCGATCGCAGCTGGCAAAGAAAACCATTTGCCGGCAATTGCCTCGCTAGCGATGGGTGTAGCAATCGAAATGGTAAAAAGTCCCAGTCCCAGGGGCAAAAACGTGCGCCGCGCCCAGTACGCGGCTTTTTCGTAGAGTGCACCATCCACCTTGATGAACAGCCAACCGCAACCCAGCATGATGTAAAGGGCGGGCAAAGTCAGAGCAATCGCGAAGGAAAAGCCGCGTGCCATCCAACTGCTCTCCAGTCCCATGACATAAGCTCCCAGCATCCAGCCCTGTGAGACCGCCGCGAGCAGCGAGCCGAGAAAAAAAAGACGGTTCCAGCGGTGCCGGAACTTTACCTCCGCCTTAACACGAAAATCAAAGGCGACGCCACGAAGAATCAGACCGAACAGCATCAGCGTCACCGGCAGATACAACGAGGTGAGAATGACACCGTGGGCTTTGGGAAAAGCGATCAGTAACACCCCGATACCGAGGACAATCCAGGTTTCATTGGCATCCCAGAAAGGACCAATGGTGGCGATCATCTGATCCTTTTGATCATCGTCGGCAAAGGGCAGGAGTATGCCGATACCCAGGTCGTAGCCGTCGAGCAGGATATAAACCAGGAGTGCCAGCCCCATTACAGCCAGAAAGAACAGCGGTAACCATGATTCCCATTCCATGTCAGCGCCCTCCGAACCGGTCAGCAGTCTTTTTCATCTGTTGCTCCTGTGTCATCGATTGAGCAGGTTTCGACGCCATATAGTTAAGAGTGAGGATGTAGGAGACGAGCAGAAATGCGTAAAGCGCGAGATACCCCAGGAGCGTAGTGAGCACCATTCCGCCGGAATGTCCAGCAACCACCTCGGCAGTCCTTATGACTCCATAGACAATCCACGGCTGCCGTCCTATCTCGGTCACATACCATCCTGCCAAGACCGCGACCCAGCCGGAGAAGGCCATCCAGGACAAAGCAACCAGCAGGGCCTTGTCGAAGCGGCTTTTGCGCAGCAAGCGATATACCCCCCACCAGGATACCAACAGCATCAGCACGCCGACACCCACCATGACCCGAAAGCTCCAGAAGACAATCGCTACGGGAGGATGATCTTCACCGAATTCATTGAGGCCCTGCAATTCACCGTCAAGGTCATGAGTCAGTATCAGACTGGCTGCCTTGGGGATGCGTATCGCAAAATCCGTGCGCTTTTCAGCCTCGTTGGGGAAACCGAACACCGTAAAGCCAGCGCCTTTCTCAGTCTCCCAAACGGCTTCGACAGCGGCGATTTTTGCGGGCTGGTGCTTCAAGGTATTCAGACCGAGCCAGTCACCGGCAGCAATTTGTAGCGGTGCAACGATTGCTGCCAGATAGACGCCGGAGCGGATTACTTTCCAGGTGCCCGGCCCCGCTCTGCCTCGCCGCACCCGCCAGGCGCTGATGCCGGCGACAAAAAATGCGCTCGTTAGCAACGATGCGAGCAGCATGTGAATCAGGCGGTGGGGAAAAGACGGATTGAAGATGACGTCCCTCCAGCTCTCCACCATCAAGACGCCATCCACCTCGTAATAACCGCTCGGAGTCTGCATCCAGGCATTAAGACTCATGATCCAGAAAGCCGAGAAGGTCGTGCCGATGGCAACCAGCGCAGTCGCCGTCAGATGCGCACGATTCGATACTCTATTCTTGCCGAAGAGCATGATTCCGAGAAATGACGCTTCCAGAAAAAACGCGGTGAGAACCTCATACCCCAGCAAGGGGCCGGCGATGTTACCTGCCCGGTCCATAAAACCCGGCCAGTTAGTACCAAACTGGAAGCTCATGGTGAGCCCCGATACCACCCCCAGCGCGAAGGTCAGTGCAAATATTTTTACCCAAAAATTATAGGCGTACTCCCAGTCCTGATCGCCCGAGAGCGTGAAACGGGTGCGGAAGTAAAGTAGCAGCCAGCAAAGGCCTATGGTCGTACTCGGAAAGAGAATGTGAAAACTGATGTTGGCCGCAAATTGCACGCGGGCCAGTACAAGAGGATCCAGATCCATATAGGCACCTTCAACTATGGTTTGCGGGTCTGGCGAGTTCATCCCTGCAGCTTTCTCCCGGGAATTCCAGTTCCACGGTGGTGTGCACCAGATTGAACCTGGCCAGCGATGCTGCAACCCGGGCCTTGAGATCCTTTTGCTGATGGGCATCGAGATCCCGATCCACGAGGATATGCACTGTCAATACGTGCGCTTCGCCATCTAGAGACCAGAAATGTACATCGTGGACATCTTCCACATCATGAAGCTCTTGCAGTACAGCCACAATCTGCCGATGTGCGATTTCGTCGGGAACGGCCTGAAAGAATACCTTGGCAGTCTGGGCCAGGAGTCTGGTCACGTTAAACGCAATAAAAACAGTGAAGATAACAGACAGTGCCGGATCGAGGATGGGCCAGTCAAAAAATTGCAACGTCACGGCGACCATCAGCACGGCCACCCAACCTAAAACGTCCTCCAGCAAATGCCAGTTGAGCGCCTTTTCGTTTAGGGATTTTCCCCGACTGAGCCGATACGCAGCGTAACCGTTGACGGCGATCCCCACAATCGCCAGGAGCAGCATTCCTTCCGTATGCGGCATGACCGGATCACCGAGTCGCGGAATGGATACACTCAATACCCAGGCCGATGCCGCAATCAGTAATACCCCACTGATGAGCGCACCAAGCAGGGAGAATCGTCGATAGCCGTAACTGAATTTCGCATCAGCCTGGCGAACGCTGTAGCCTTGCAGCCACCAGGCCAGTCCGATTGCCAGCGTATCCCCGAGATCATGCACCGCATCGGCCATAATGGCGGTACTGTTGGTGATCATCCCGCCAACCAGTTCGATAACCGTGAACCCCAGATTCAGGAAAAATGCCCAGGCGATCGGATTATCACCCGAGTGTTTACAACCGTGGCTGTGCTTGTGATGGCTGTGCGGGTGCTGGCCGCGTCTGTGGTGATCAGGCTTGTGGTGGCTATGCTGATGCATAGAAAATGTCCAGGCGGGGGTTTTGTCTATTACAGCACATTTTCTTCGTGTCCTTGCAGCCAGGCACGCCGGATCGGAACGGTGTCATCCTCCTCACAGGCTGACGGTTTGAGAAGTTCACTCTTGCGTCCGGATACGAAAACGCCAGACAATGCAGCCGCATCTGCTCGCCTGCTATTCGACCATGCAATTCAAATCGATTGCCACAAGCCACGTACGGTGGCGTCACCATCAATCATGAGGAATCTGGAATGAAAAAAACGCTGATTGGCACTCTTACCCTGGGTTCAATTGTCAGCCTGGCATCCGCCGGCGCCAACGCTGCAGACAGCCCTTTCGCTGTCACGGATCTGGGCCAGGGCTACCAGGTCGCTGCTGCGGAAAAAGGAGCAGAAGGTAAATGCGGCGAAGCCAAATGCGGCGCCAAAACCACTAAAGAAAAAGCCACCAAAGATGATGCCAAAGACAAGGAAGCCAAAAGTGGTGAAGGCATGTGCGGCGCGCACGACAAGGAAGAAAAGTCCACCAAAGCGGAAAAGAGTAAAGAAGGCAAATGTGGTGAGGGCGCCTGCGGGGGGTCGATCTAATCGGGTCACTTTCCCTTTATCCAGCCCAGCTACCGATGGAGCTTTCAGACATGAGTGCCCGGCCCTTGCGCGGTGCCGGCCTCGGCTTTCGCCGGGAACTGCTTGCGGCCTTGGACACGGCCGACCTGAGCGGAATCCAGTTTTTCGAAGTCGCACCGGAGAACTGGATACAGTTGGGGGGTCGTTTCGCTCGCGATTTGCGTCGTTACACGGAAAGATATCCGTTTGTCTGTCATGGCCTGTCGCTGTCCCTTGGAAGCACCGACCCGCTTGACCGGAATCTGCTCGCACATATCCGCCAGTTCATGAGTGATCATCAGATCCCCCTCTATACCGAGCACCTGTCCTGGTGCAGTTACGATGGTCATCTGTACGATTTGCTGCCATTGCCATTTAATCGGGACACGGCCCGATGGATTGCCGGACGCGTTCGTCAGGTACAGGATTTTCTGGGACAGCGCATCGGCATAGAAAACAGTTCCTATTACCTGCTGCCTGAAGGCAGCGACATGAGCGAAGTGGACTTTATTAATGAGGTCGTCCGCGAATCGGACTGCCTGCTGCATCTGGATGTCAACAATCTGTATGTAAACAGTCGCAACATGAGTTACGACGCCGAGGCCTTCCTTGCCGCCCTGCCCCTGGAGCGTGTCTGCTACCTTCATGTGGCCGGTCACTATGTCGATACCGATGGCTGGATAACCGATACCCATGGTGCCGCCGTCATCGACCCGGTGTGGTCGTTATTGGAAAATACCTACCGTCACCTGCCGCAGTCCGCTGATCAGGTGCCCACTTGCCTGGAGCGGGATTTCAACTTCCCCGCCTTCCGGGAGATTCAAGGAGAGTTGTCGAGGATACGGTCACTGCAGTCCGGTCATCGGCCTTTCCATGATTTAACCGCGAACCACAGCCAAACCACGAATCATGACTGAACAACGAGACGTTCCGACCGGACTCCAGCAATTTCAGAGATCCTTCAGTGAGCGGCTCCGCGGCATCAGAACAGTAATATCTGACGATGAGCCCCCTGCCACCGCGATTTACCGGGCGTTGCTTTTCAACAATCTCTGCGGGTTTATCAACCGTTGCTTTCCAGTAGCCAGGCGGGTTCTTTCGGAGGAGCAATGGCACCGTCTCTGCGACGCGTTTTTCCAGGAGACGCGCTGCGCAAGCCCCTACTTCCGGGACATACCCGAGCAGTTCATCGCATTTGTCCAGGAGCATGAACCGGTCGGCGTTCCGCCCTGGCTGACAGAGCTACTGCATTACGAATGGATCGAACTGGTGGTGGATTCCCAGCCGGAGGAGGTCCTGCCAGGCAGCCGGGACTTGACCGACGAATCGGCACTTTATGTAAATCCAACCTTGAAGAACCTGCAATACCAGTGGCCGGTTCATACCATCGCGCCCGAGTCACTGCCTGCGAGCCCTGCGCTGTGCTGCCTGCTGGTTTACCGCCGCAGCGATGACCGGGTTGCCTTTCTGGAAGCCAACCCAATGGCTGCAGTTTTGTTGCAGGTTATTGCACAGGCACCCTGCACCGCGGCCGCTCTCACGAGGACGATGCACGAGCTGTGGCCCGCTGGCGAACCGCCGATCGAGGACAGTCAGATCAAGGAGGCCATCGCCAGTTTCATTGCAAACGAAGTTATTCGTGTGGAAAAACTGGCTTTTTGACCCGTCACTCGCATAAATCCGTGCCTGTCACGGGTGAAATCCGCGAGACCATCACGGGGCCTTGGGCGGCTCCAGGATCTCGTGTTCCAGCGTTTTTGACGCGATACCGGTCAACTCCCGAAATGCGGACCGAAGATCTTGCAGATCCACCCGGCCTGGCAAGTCGAGGCGATTAACCAGGTCATCAATATCGAGTTTGTCCTGCGATGCCCGTTTTATCTCTTGGTCAAGGTCGTCAAACAGCCATACCGCCCGGGCGGTTATCGGCCCCTTGCTCTCCTGAACCAGCAGGCTTGCAACGCCCTCCGCCCGCCTCTTCACGCTCTCCATGATGAGCGATCTGCGCATTTGGGACAGACCACCAGCCCGATACAGCAGGTCGACGGAGTAAAACTCGGCCAGGCCCTCAGCGATCCAGTCGTGATCGGGCTTGCCGCGCAATCCGGTTACTACATGGAAAAGTTCATGGATCAGGGTACTCGTACCGTCTTCACCGATGAGTGGACGGCCGCTATGCATATACAAAGAATCGGGACCTGACAGACCGCCGCGCCAGAAGGGTTCGTTACCACCGGTGATGAGCAAATTCTCGGGAAGCTGATCGATGGCTTGCTCCATCGTCGGCCAGATAAACGTCAGGAAGCTCAGAATCTGCATGGGACGAAAATCGTGCCCGCGCGGCGCACTGATGGCCAGATTGGTCGTTCCAAGCTGTTCTCGCCGCGTCGACAGCTTGCCAGCCACCAGCCAGCCGGTGGGTCTCGCAAACAGGCGGCGGCTGTTAATAATCCGGAAATTACGTTCGTCTTCAACACGCCATGGCGTGTTGACAGACGTCCAGCCGTCGGGCAAGGAAAACTTCACATACGCATCGGCACGAGCACCTCGTCGCTGGCGGACCTTCACGGGCGGCACAAGGCTGTCCCCCCTCATCAGCACCCAGTCTGGCGTTATAAATGCGTCATAGGCGCCGTCGCGACGGATTTTATTGATCTTGACGGTATATTGCAGCCGGGCGTTTTTTCGGGGCGGCGTCCAGACGAGCTCGTCGTCTCGCTGTTCCAGCTTGCCATTGTGGTCGATATTGTCTGGCTTGACTTTGTGAGTATGGAAGGTGAGTTTCCTGACCCAGCGGTTTTGCGGGATTTCCACGGTAACCCGCGCACGTTTATGTTTGGGCTCGAAGTTGACCAGATAGTCCACCCGGTAGTTTCTGCCCTCCGCCGGCGAAGCGACAGCCTTACCGGTACCGCCTTCCGCGGCGGAACTGAGGGTTCCGGACGTCATGAAGAGGAAAACAATCAGGAAAGTTGTGATCAATTGCATCGGATCTCCGTATTAACGAGCACAGCGGGAAGCGGAGCCAGATAGCCGGTCTCGCCATCCGGGAAAAGGCCGGCCAGAATAAACTATGATTCCCATCGATTGCGCCCCCAAGGTGTGGTCGGCTTCTCATATAGCGTTTGTTTCCGGAGCGACGCCGCGATCCAATTTACTGATATTGCGCTTTATGGCACGCTGTCCCTCGAAATCAACCGGCTGTCGGCTGCTGAGCCGCCCCGGGACAGGCAGACTCAGGCTGAGCCCGGTTGCAGCACCGCCGGAGGACCCCGGCAGGCAGGGCGTCTGCAGGAAAGTGGGAGACGGAACCCACAGGCAATTTGAATGACTAAGCATCTATTCGAGCGATTCTGCTGGCGGTCGCACAGAATTGACAAACAGGGCGCGTCCGCGCTTCACCCTGTTTGGTAATTCCCCGCATTTTCGCTATGTTATAGTAAATGTTTTAAAGAATTGAGCAGGACAATCCAACTTGATGAAGTCATATTTCAGCAGCATCCTTGTTGCTTTTACCTTGGTAGCTGTCGTCCCGGTTAACGCGGTCGACACCGTTCTCAAACCCACCACTTCCCAGTCAATCACGACATTGGACATTATCGACAAACTGTCCAAGCGTCATTATCGGAATCTGGTTCTGGATGATGCTCTGTCTGAAGAATTCCTTGCCGATTATCTTGAAAGCCTTGACCCGGGGCGGTTGTATTTTCTGAAAACGGATATCAAGAAATTTGAAGCCGACAAGACCAGGCATGACGATTTTCTAAAAAAAGGTAATCTGCAGCCCGGTTTCGATATCTATCATACTTACCGGCAACGGGTAACCCACCGTCTGCGCTGGTTGCTGGCTCGCCTTGAAAATCCGGAGGTCAAGTTCGATTTCACCGCAAAAGAGCATGTGGAGAAAGACCGGAAAAATTCCCCGTGGCCGGCCGACATCAAGGAAGCAGATCACTTGTGGGAAAAACACCTCAAGTTAAATGTTCTGAATCTGAAGCTCGCCGGCAAAACCGTCGAGGAAGCGCGTACCACATTGGTACGGCGCTACAAAAATCAGCTCAACCGGGTCGAACAACAGAAGAGCCAGGACGTTTACGAAGCGTTAATCAACGCATTCACCATGCTCTACGACCCCCACACGAACTACTTTTCCCCTCGCACATCGGAAAACTTCAATATCAACATGTCGTTGCAGCTTGAAGGTATCGGTGCAGTGCTCCAGTCCGAAGACGAACACACCAAGGTGGTCCGTCTGGTTGCTGGCGGTCCTGCCGACAAGCAAGGCCAGCTCAAGCCCGCCGACAAGATTGTCAGCGTCGGCCAGGGTGAAAAAGGCGAGCTGGTTGATGTCGTTGGCTGGCGCCTTGATGAGGTGGTCGATCTGATTCGCGGCAAGAAGGGCACTACCGTCAAACTCGAGGTAATGTCCGGAGAGACTGAAGCCAAAATTGTCGAAATTCAGCGTGGAACCGTCAAGCTTGAAGACCAGGCCGCGCAGAAGGCCGTGCTGGAAGTGCAGGATGGTGACAGGGTGCGGAAGGTGGGAATCATCGATATACCGGCGTTTTATCACGATTTCGAAGCCTCCCGTCGCGGGGATTCGAATTACCGCAGTACTTCCCGGGATGTACAGATGCTGCTTCGCGAACTCGAAAAGGAAAACGTCGAAGGCATAGTTCTTGACCTGCGTGATAATGGCGGCGGTTCGCTGCAGGAAGCGACCATGCTGACGGACCTGTTTATCGATCAGGGGCCAGTGGTTCAAATCCGGGAAGCCAACGGCCGGGTAAGCCAGCACCACCGGTCACGCTCGCGTGCCATGTACCGCGGTCCTCTGATCGTGCTGGTCAACCGCTTGAGTGCTTCGGCATCCGAGATTTTCGCCGGTGCCATCCAGGACTACAACCGTGGACTCATCGTCGGCTCCCAGTCCTTTGGCAAGGGGACCGTGCAGCTGCTGAATGAATTGCCCGAGGGTGCCTTGAAGTTGACTGAGTCCAAATTTTACCGGGTGTCCGGTGAGAGCACCCAGCACCGCGGCATCATTCCCGATATCGCAATGCCGGTACTTCTGGATCACGAAGAAGTTGGGGAATCCGTCTACGACAATGCACTTCCCTGGGATAAGATCAGCCCGGCCAAACATGTCACGTACTTTGATTTCAGCAGCCTGCTCCCCCAGCTGGACAAGCGTCACAGTGAACGGGCCGCCAAGGATCCGGAATACATCCATGTAACCCAGATGTATGACCTCACGCAGAAGAACAAGGACAAAAAAACGATCTCCTTGAACGAAGCCGAGCGGATAGCGGAAAAAGAGGCACTCGAGCTGGTACAGATGAACCTGGAAAACACCTTGCGAGCTTCCAAAGGACAGGAACCATTTAAAACAGTCGCGGATTTCCGCAAACAGGAAGAAGCAGACGAAGCGGCCGAAGAGGCGCAGGCTGCCAAAGCGCCCGCCATTGATGTCATTGACGATGCTCTGTTGACCGAAGCCGGATTCGTACTAATTGACATGGTTGACCTGCTAAGCCAGCAAGATCAGCAACGCGTTGCCAATTTCAACTAGTTGTCCGTCGAACACCTTATCCTCCTGAGCTGACGCAGTCCCTGAACGGACTGCGTTTTTGCTTGAATTTGACACGTATCAACCTGGCGCTGACTCCGATGAAGTGCGTATCCTTCAATGTCAACAGCATCCGCTCACGCTTGCATCAAGTCGAAGCGGTGATTCACAAATACCAGCCCGATTTCATTGGATTACAGGAAACCAAGGTCGCCGACAGTGAGTTTCCGCTCGCTGCGCTGGCCGATCACGGGTATCACATAGAGTTTACCGGACAGAAAACGCATTACGGCGTCGCATTGCTGTCTCGTCTGCCCTTCAAGAGAGTTATCAAGGGATTTGTTTCCGACGAGGAAGACGCGCAAAAGCGTTTTATCGGGGGGTGCTTCACTCTGCCGGACGGCTCGGACATCACCGTGCTCAACGGATATTTTCCTCAGGGAGAATCGCGCGAGCACCCGATCAAGTTCCCCAACAAGCGCCGTTATTATGCCGACCTGCTGCAGCACCTGGGAGACAGCCACTGCGGCGACGACCGCGTTATCGTCATGGGTGATATGAACGTGTCGCACACGGATCTTGATATCGGCATTGGCGAAGACAACCGCAAGCGCTGGTTAAAGACGGGCAAATGCAGTTTCCTGCCAGAAGAGCGCGAGTGGCTGCAACAACTGCTGCAATGGGGCTTGGTGGACACCTATAGAGTGAAGCACCCGGACAGGAACGATCGGTTCAGCTGGTTTGATTATCGCAGCCGCGGTTTCGAACGAGAACCGAGGAGAGGGCTGCGTATCGACTTGATTCTGGCCACGCCGACGCTGGCAAGCCGCTGCATCGGAGCAGACATTGATTATGAAATTCGCGCGATGGAGCGGCCCTCTGACCATTGTCCCGTGTGGGCGGAATTCTCCATTTAAGTCGGCCATAGGCCATACGGTCGGCTCATACTTCATACCCGCCCGCTCACCCAGTAGCGCAGCTCACGCGTATCGCCTGAAGCCAGCTTGTCTATCTCTATAAAATGGTCGGCGCCGGCCTCCAACATGGAAAGCTGCGCATTCCCCGGGCCCACGCCGACAATTGGTCTGACCGCGGCCGGACCCTGGGACCTGATATGGCTTCGGATAACCTGAATGAAGTTCAGATCCTCAAATCCGGTATGTTCCACCACATAGAGGGCGAATGGCTGCTCTTCCAGATGCTTTTCCAGCATTTTCAGATCCACCACGCGAGTGATTGAAAGCGACTGCGATTCGCTGGTTGCCGGGCCGCTTACGGCTTTCCCGGCCGCTATCCACAAAACTGAGGCCACCCCCGGTTTGCTGGTGGTACCCGGCACTACGGTATCGAACACCGGCGTAAGGGCGATTTCGAGTTCAAACAGTCCGCTGGGGCGGTGGATGAAGTGCACAATGGGCGAGTTCCGCGCCACTCTTGAATGAAAATATTTGTGTGCCGGAGCCGAGGCGATAACGAAGTGGTGAGTGTATTTCAATTCCGGATGATCCAGCAGATCATTGCAAAACTGGACCGCGGTTTCGTCACCCGGGAAAGCACCGTACATAACACTCTCGATCATTTTGCCATTGACGAGAGAACCGGCGAGGATCTTGAGCGCTTTGCGATATTCCGTCGTCGTCTCCACCTCGAACCCCAGGATGGACATTTCCAGCCGTTTATTGTCGAGCCAGCGGGCCTGCGGGTGAATCAGCAGGATATTACGGCCTTTATACGGCGGCCTGGAGTAATCGCGCTCGGGGCTGTTCCCAGCCACATGCAAAGGAATGCGCAAGCGCAGGCACTTTCCTTCACGCATCTCCTGCGTTTCCAGCTGCAGCGACCCGTTCAGGCTTTCGGCTAAACCCTTGGCGACCAGAAGATCAAGATCCGAATACACCGTCTGGGTGGAGGGCTCGTTGAAAAACCCCTTCTTCGCCGCCTGCGAGTGCCGGGAAAAAGCAATCTGCAATTCCCCGGTGTTGTCTGATTCCCGCAGGTAGTCTGCTTCGACAAACAGCAGGCATTCGCCGGACTGCTCAATGATGCTTTTTAGCATCAGGCTGACAATTTCGCCGAGTCGCGCCGCTTCGCCCTGAAGATGCACGGGCAGTGCCGGCGAGATAGCGATTTCCAGTTCGATTGCCGATTCCTCGGCGTCGTCCACTTGCCGCGCCGTCAGAAAATGCAGGAAATGCGCCGCGTTGAATGTGACCAGGTGACTGGTTAAATCCTTGTTCAACACCCGTCGAAACGCCTCTACCCGCTGCCGCAAATGGTCAATGCGATGCCGCCCTGCCGGCGTATCTCTCCAGGTGCCAGCAAGTTCACCGGAATTGTCGTCGAAGAGGATCCGCAGCTTGTCGTCAAGCAGGTTCACGAAATCACGCGTCAATGACAATGATGCGCGCGAATCGCGTTTTTCCTCTTCGATGGACTCCGCGCGTTGCGACAAGTTAAAGCTGGCCTCCTGCAGGTCCCAATAGCTCCGCGAGGTGATTTCGCAGTGATGGTTCAAGGTCCAATAAAACATCAGCAATATCAGCCCATAGAAAACTCCGGTGAGCTCTCCGATAAAAAAAGTGCAGGCGGCTGCAGGGACAATGCCAATGAACTGATAGATCGATAGAAATTTTTGATAAGGCGCAAACGCATTGGCAGTAATCGCAAAAAACACAACGGTATAAAGCCAAAGCAATGGAGCCATCCCGGCAAGATCCAGCGTCAACGTAAAACTGCCCAGAATCACGGCCCACCAACAGGCGCCAAGCAGCGTAACGATAAAATATTTCTGTCTCCAGGCGGAAGGCGCGCGCGGGTAGATGGCTTCAAAGCGAAAAAGCAGATACCCGCGCAATACGGTCAGGAGAAAAAGTCCGGATGAAAGCATCATCGTCAAGCTGGGATGCTTCTGATAAAACGCCGGCTCGAAGATCAGGCAGAGAATAAATATCAGGAAATTGGAGATAATCCCGCGCCGGCTGTACTTTGCCATTCTGGCGTCAGTCAGCCGGATTATCTGGCGATTTTTCTGAACTTTAGAATGCGGTTCAAAGAAATTCAGCATCGGTCCGCCCTGGGCATTTCACCTGTGAATCACCGCTGGAAGTGGTCTTTGCGATTGACCGGATTGGGATTGCCCAGGTGCAGCCTGGGCTTGATCGGTGCCAGGCGTTCAGCACCATTTTTGCCTTGCGGTAGCTGCGCGCCACGGGTACCCCCCGCTCGCGCAGCGACTCACACCTTGCGGGTCAGTTCCGGGACGGCTTCAAAGATGTCGGCGACCAGACCGTAATCGGCAATCTGGAATATGGGCGCGTCGGCATCCTTGTTGATCGCCACGATTACCCGCGAGTCCTGCATCCCCGCCAGATGTTGAATGGCGCCGGAAATTCCGATGGCAATGTAGAGTTCGGGCGCTACAATTTTGCCGGTCTGTCCAACCTGCAGATCGTTGGCCACAAAGCCGGCATCAACCGCCGCCCGGGACGCGCCGACCGCTGCGCCGAGTTTGTCGGCAAGTTCGTAGATCATCTTGAAATTATCCGCGCTGCCAAGGGCCCGGCCGCCAGAGACCACCACCTTCGCAGCGGTAAGCTCGGGCCTTTCGGACACGGCCAGCTGTTCGCTTTTCAATTCGCTGAGACCGAGGCGCTGCGGTGCCTCTACCTGACGCACCGGCGCCTCTGCGGCTTGCTCTGCAGCTTTGTCGAACGCAGTTGTGCGGACAGTCAGCACTTTGATTGCATCAGCGGACCTGACCGTAGCAATGACATTACCCGCGTAGACCGGACGCTTGAAGGTATCCGGTGATTCAATCCCGACGATATCGGTGATGGGCTGTACATCCAGCAGCGCACCGACTCTGGGTATCACATTTTTTCCAAATGTTGTAGCAGGCGCCACGAGGGCTGTGTAGCCGCCCGCTGCGGCGTCAATTGCCCCGCTCACCTCTTCTGCCAGCTGAGTTTCAAGGTGCGGCGCCGCTACATGCAGAACCTGTGTTACCCCGTCTATCCGGCTCGCGGCCTGAACAACCGGATCACACTGCCAACCTGCTACCAGTACATGGACTTCCCCGCCCAGCAATTTGGCCGCAGTGACTGCGTTGAGAGTGCCAGACTTCAGGGCTGCCCCGTCATGTTCCGCAATTACCAGTACGCTCATGAAATCACCTTCGCTTCGTTCTTGAGTTTTTCGATCAGTTCGTCAACGCTCTTGACCTTTATTCCCGCTTTGCGACTAGCCGGTAACTCGACTCGCAACAGGGAGACACGGTTTTTATCCGTGACGCCGAGATCTGCGACAGGGACAACTTCCAGGGGCTTCTTTTTGGCTTTCATGATATTGGGCAGACTGGCGTAACGCGGTTCATTCAACCGCAGGTCGGTGGTTATGACGGCGGGCAACTTCAGCTGAAGCACCTGTAATCCGCCATCAATTTCCCGGGTTACTTCAACTTCACTATCTTGAACATTGATTGCTGAAGCAAAAGTGCCCTGCGACCACCCTAAAAGTCCTGCCAGCATCTGGCCGGTCTGATTGTTGTCACCGTCGATCGACTGCTTGCCCATAATTACCAGTTGGGGACTTTCCTTTTCTACCACCGCCCGTAGCAGCTTGGCGATCATCAAGGGTTGCAGAGATTCTGCTGATTCCACCAGCAACGCCCGGTCAGCGCCGAGGGCCAGTGCGGCGCGCAGCTGTTCCTGCGACCTGGATTCACCGATGGAAACCACCACGACTTCACTGGCTATACCGCGTTCCTTCAACCGGACCGCCTCTTCTACAGCAATTTCGCAAAACGGATTGATGGCCATCTTTACGTTGGCAATATCGACGTCAGAACCGTCCGTTTTGGGGCGGACCTTAACGTTGAAATCCACCACTCGTTTGATCGGGACCAGTATCTTCATGCTTCTTGTAACTCCTAGGCTGATGCCGGATGCGCCCTGCGCATCACTGCGTATATTTCTGGGGCAGCCGGGTCCGCGACCCGACAACGCCGGTTTTAACGGAGTACCTGCTTTAGCCAGGCAACCGTCTGATTACGACCTGTCGCAAATGTGCCCTTTCGTAAGGTAGTACTTATTGTAAACTGCGGGTCTGCAACCGGGCCGTCCAGAGGACCGATCAACTTCCATGGCTCGCTACTACGATAAACCCCGCGCACCGGGCGTCACTGTTTATCTGCTGGCGCTGACCTTCCGGACACTCTGCCATTTTGGGGACGAGGACATAAAATGAGTGACGATATTAATTCAGAACGGGAATCCATGCCATACGATGTCGTGATCGTGGGGGCGGGCCCGGCCGGCTTGAGCGCCGCATGCCGCCTGAAACAGATCGCGCCAGACATTTCGGTGTGCGTGGTGGAAAAGGGGTCAGAAGTCGGCGCGCATATCATGTCAGGGGCCGTATTCGAGCCGACCGCTCTCGCCGAACTTTTCCCCGACTGGGCAGCGCGCGAGGCACCTCTCACCACCAAAGTCAGCCAGGACGAAGTTTACTGGCTGAATTCGGCTGACAGCGGCCGCAGGCTGCCGGCTGCAATCACACCGGCGACCATGAAAAATCATGGCAATTATATTATCAGCCTGGGCAAATTGTGCCGATGGCTCGCAGAACAGGCCGAGCAGCTGGGTGTGGATATTTTTCCGGGCATCCCCGCGGCCGACATTCTCTATACCGACGAAGGTGCCGTGCGAGGGATTGCGACGGGGGACATGGGCATCGATGCCCTGGGAAACCGTAAGCCAGGTTTCGCCCCGGGGATGGACCTGACCGCCAGATTCACCCTGTTTTGTGAAGGCTGCCGCGGCCACCTCGGCAAACGGCTCATCCATCGGTATCAACTCGATCAGGGGCGCGACCCGCAACATTACGGACTTGGCATCAAGGAAATCTGGAAAATCCCGGCGGCGCAGGCACGGCCGGGGCTGGTGGTCCACACTGCCGGCTGGCCGCTGTCTGAAACCGCGTCAACCGGCGGCGGTTTTCTCTACCATCTCGAAGACAGCCTGGTCGCCGTGGGTCTCATCACCGATCTTTCGTATTCGAATCCACATCTGAGTCCTTTCGAAGAGTTCCAGCGATTTAAGCATCATCCGGTTATCAAATCTCACCTGGCCGGCGGCGAGCGGGTGAGCTATGGAGCCCGGGCGGTCGTCAAGGGCGGACTGCAGTCGCAGCCACAGATGCATTTTCCTGGTGGTCTGCTGTTGGGTGATGATGCCGGCACCCTGAATAACGCAAAGATCAAAGGCTGCCACACCGCCATGAAGTCCGGCATGGTTGCAGCGGAGGTCGTTGCCCGGGCCGTTGCCGAGGATCGGGAGTTGCTTGCCCTCAAGGAATTCGAAAGCGCCTGGCGCGCCAGTTGGGCCTGGGAAGAGCTGCAAAAACAGCGCAATTTCGGTCCGTCCATGCATCGCTGGGGGTCGTTCTGGGGCGGTGCCTATAGTTTTGTGGACATCAACCTGTTCGGTGGCCGCCTGCCGTGGACCATGCGGGACTCGAGGCCGGACCATGCGACCCTGGAACCGGTCGCGACGGCGCCGAAGATTACTTACCCGAAACCTGATGGCGCGTTGAGTTTCGACCGGCTGAGCTCGGTTTATTTATCCAATACCAACCATGAGGAAGACCAGCCCTGCCACCTTTTACTGGGTTCCACGGAAATTCCGATACAGAAAAACCTCCCAGAGTTTGACGAGCCCGCCCAGCGCTATTGCCCGGCGGCGGTATATGAAGTCGTGAGAGCTGCCGATGCCAAGCCGCGATTCCAGATCAATGCCCAGAACTGCGTCCATTGCAAAACATGTGACATCAAAGATCCGGCGCAAAACATCACCTGGGTGACACCCGAGGGCGGCGGCGGGCCCAACTACACAGCAATGTAGTTTGAATCAAAGGTTCAACGTGCCAGGCTGCTGACCAGTGTTTCGATTGCGGCCTGAGCAAGCGTATTCTGTGAGCGTTCGGTGGCCGGCCACGGCCGCTTCGCCGTTATGGTGACGGTGTCCAGCAATCGGGATGAATGCGCCTCGTAAACCTGCAATGACAGTCGCAGCTCCAGATAATCCGGACGCGACCCCGTGTCAGTCGATCCGTCAAAAAGATGGTCCGGAGCATTCTCTTTTTGGCTAAATTGTGCGGCCGTAACTATCGGCCGGAACAACACATCGCAGCCAGCCGCCCTTGCAGCCGCGAAGGCCTGCTCGAGTGATTGCTCAACGTCGCCACTGACCACAGACTGAAATCGCGGCGCCGAGTGGACGCGCAACAAACGTTGAAGATCGGCCCGGGTTCGGGGTAAATCGCGCTGCCCGGAAGCAATGGCTTCCGGATAGGCGATATAGATACGGGAACGGGCAGCAAGTTGCCAGCTATGGACGCGACTGACTTCCACATGGGGAGTCACTCCTATATGTGGTGCGATTGCGCGCCGGCCTGCTGAATGACAGGACACCATCGCGAGGATCGCGAGCATTATGAACCCGGAAAGAACAACCCGTCGGCAGCAGCCTTCCTTCATCAGTAGACCCTTCGCATCTCGGTGAGGTATCTTGAGTGTAAGACCCATTTCGCCCGGCCACCAGCGCGCCGTCACCCGCACGCGCGGCCTTTCGCTGCACATCGCAGCTGTCCAGATTCGGAGCATCAATGTTAGCGGCAATTCTAGAACTGGAACCCTGCGGTTCGCAGCGTTTCATTGCGCGGCATCATCAACAAAATTTCCGTCACAGCCTGTTTGGCGGACAAGTCCTCGCGCAAGCTCTTATGGCGGCCGGCCTGACAGTTGATGAGCATCGCCATGTTCATTCACTTCACGCCTATTTTTTGCGCGCGGGCAATACTTCCTCTGTAGTGGAACTGGAAGTCGAGACCTTAAGGGACGGCAAACACGTTTCGACCAGGCTGGTCAAAGTGCATCAGAACCAGAAACAGATATTCACCCTGATGGCCTCTTTCCACAGCCCGGAAACAGGTTTTCATCATCAACCCTCGCTCTGCCCCGAAGTGGCATCAATGCGCCCCGACGCCACCCTGACGGCGCCACGCCCTGATTGGCCTACTGCCGAGTACCTGGGTGATGCGCCACTGGATTACCTGCCCTCTTCCGACAGTCTCATTAACCCCAGCCCCCAGAACGAATCAGAAGCGCATTGCTGGATGCGTGCCCGCGAACAGCTGGGCAGCCCGCTAAGAAATTATTGTGCACTGGCATTCGCGTCCGACATGGCCCTGCTTGCATCGGCGCTTCTGCCTCACGATACCACCCTGTTCAGTCCTTCGATTTTTCCCGCGAGCATGGACCATTCGATCTGGTTTCACCGGCCAGTGGATTTTTCCCAATGGCATCACTATCTTACCCACAGCCCCTGGGCGGGAAGTGGTCGCGGGCTCTGTAGCGGTGCTTTTTATGACGTAGCTGGAACCCTCATCGCCAGTGTCTCCCAGGAAGGACTTATCCGTCGTACCGGTTAAAGGTTATTACCTATACTGTATGACATAAAAGGTGGTTTGGCTCGAACCGCATACCGGTATTCCCGACCTACATTGGAGGCTTCATGGAACGTAAAACCATCGCAGACGCTGTTCAACATCTCGAATCTGTTTTGGCAATACTGGATGATGCTTACTGGGAGGTAGCCCAAATTCATCAAAAGGACTGCATCTACGATCTGATTGCCATTGTTCATACCGAACTGCGTGAGCTGGCGAAATTGAGCATCGAAGATCACTATATGGCTTACGAACCCATCACGACTCTTTACCGCGGCAGTACAGCCAAGTTCCAGTTGCTGCAGCGTTACCTGGGCGAATGGATTCTCCGCTCATCAACAGCCCGGCAGCTCGCAAGTGAGCTCGAGACGCTCCTGCAACTCCAAGCTCTGGCAGATTGAAGACGGCAAAAATTGCACATATCCTGTTGATAAGGCGTCATATGCTGCCGCGGACCGGAAACAATTCGACGGCCGGAAAAAACGTTCTAAGAACTTCCGTCGAATCACTGGAAGTTTTTCGAACCTGAACGATACTTGAATAGCTGATGTCATATTTCATCCCCCCAAGTGAATTCGGGCATCAGTAGAGCTGCTTCGGCTGCTCGACGAGGACGCGAGTCCTTATTGTTTCACTCCTAATGGTCCTAGCCCGGCGCTCCCCCGAACGCCGGGCATTTTTTATTCCCCTTTCTGCGTTCGCTTCATATATCGCAATCACTGAATTAGACTGTCGCCCGAAATCTTAATGTTCCTATTGGGGACCGTGCGTTGTGAGTGTCCAATCGATTATTCAATGTCAGGCGTTCCATGAAGGCCTGCCCGATGGCCGCGCGACCGGTCTGCTGCACATTCATTCAGACCATATCCGGTTCGAGGTTGGAGACAATCGGGGTCAGCTGGCCTTGCGCGGATTGAATCTGGAACTCGGCGGTGCCAGCAACCGCCTGGTTTTCCTGACACATCCCATGTGGCGCGGCTGGTCGTTCTATACGTCGAATCGGGCAATTCTCAAACACCCCACCATTGCGAATCATCCTGCGTTAAGGGCACAGGTGACCGAGGCCCACAATAAACGTCGCGTAAGTCTGGCGCTATTTGTGGCTGTGGTTATCGCCGTAGTGGCGATTCCATTCTTCCTGCTTACGCGGGTGGATTCGGCTACCGAGTGGATGGCTGGGCGATTACCCGTGACATGGGAAAACAGGCTGGGGCAAGCGGCGCTGGCACAGTACCGCCAGAATCATGCATTGCTCGATCAGGAGCAAACCGGCCCCATGCTTGCTCCACTGGTTGCCCCGCTTCTGGCAGCACTGGAGCAGCACCCTTATTCATTCCAGTTCTACATTGCCCGCGATGCCGCCGTTAATGCCTTCGCCTTGCCAGGCGGCTACGTGGTCATCAATACCGGCCTGATCGATGAAACCGATTCTGCGGAAGAATTGCTGGGTGTCGTCGGCCATGAACTCGCTCACGTCACCCAGCAGCATGGTGTCCGGAGCCTGATCGGTAGCGCCGGCATATACCTGTTGTTCAGTGCCGTTTTCGGGGACGCCGGCGGGGCCGTTGGTGCCGGCGCCAACCTCGCGCCCTATCTGCTCAATCAGAGTTATTCCCGGAAATTCGAAGCTGAAGCTGATGTGTACAGTTATGAATTGCTGGTCCGGGCTCAAGTGGATCCTGCCGGCTTGAGCCGCTTCTTCACCCGCCTGATGGAGCAGGAGGGGCAGACCGATGCCGCCGATGTGACGCTGTCCCCCGCGTTGCAGAAGGCGCTTGACTATCTCGGCACCCACCCCACCAGCGCCACACGATTGCGCCATCTGGAATCTTTGGCAGCCGGCGGTGCGGATGTGGAATATCTTGATCTTTCAGAGTCGTTTGCGCATCTGAAGCGGGAATTATTAAATACATCTCCTACCCCTACCGAGTGACATGAACGCATGCTAGTGGACATCCAAGGTAAACCGGCCTTCACCCATCTGCAGGTCGCCCTCAATCCCGGTGAGATGCTGTTGACCGAAGCCGATGCCATGGCCAGCATGGACGCCGGGCTGGACATCAGGGCCACACTGGTCGGCGGAGTGACCGGTGCCTTGTCCCGGAAATTTCTCACGCAGGAATCTTTCTTTATCAATGAAATCGTCAACACCCGGGATTCTACCCAGCGGCTGATCATCACCAAGTCTACGCCCGGTGACATTTTGTGTCTTGAACTGAACAATCAGAGTTTTTATCTGCAACCGGGCGCATTCGTAGCGTGCACACCATCCGTCAGGTTGTCGACCCACTGGGCAGGGGTCGCCTCCTTCGTCAATCGGGAGGGGTTGTTCAGGCAGCTGGCCACCGGCACGGGACGGGTGTGGATCGGTGCCTTCGGAGCGCTTGTTGATAAAGAAATTGACGGCGAGTTTATTGTCGATACCGCGCACCTGGTGGCTTATGAGCCCGGAATAAAGCTCAAGCTGCAAATGGCGGGCGGGGTATTTTCCAGTTTTTTTGGCGGCGAAGGACTGGTGACGCGCTTGTCCGGTAAGGGCCGCATCATTCTGCAGACACGCAGCCTGCCAGGCCTGGCCGGCTGGCTGAATGCAAGACTATAAATATTTTCGCTCCCACCATTCAGGACGACCTGAGCTATGCACATTGAACTGATCAATAGGCCGGGTAACACTGTCGGCAAAGTTTCGATGGATCCGGGCGATCAGCTCACCGCTGAAGGCGGATCCATGATTGCGATGAGTACCAACATCTCAATCTCAACGTCTACACATAAAAAGCAATCCGGCAGCTTAATGAAAGCAGCCCGGCGCGTGATCAGCGGCGAGTCATTCTTTTTGAACCATTTCGAATGCCGCGACCGCGAAGGAGAGCTCTGGCTGGGCACTACCCTTTCCGGTGACATTACCACCGTGGAAATGGACGGTCAGAGCCTCGTAGTGCAAAGCGGATCGTATCTGGCGTCGACTCCCACCGTGGACGTAGACATGGGATGGCAAGGATTCAAAAGTCTGTTCTCGGGTGAAGGACTTTTCTGGCTGCATCTGAAAGGGCATGGCACCGCAATGCTTTCCTCGTTCGGCGCGATCTATCCTGTTCGCGTCGACGATGAATACATTGTGGATACCGGACACATTGTGGCATTTACCGATACCTTGAATTTTCAGGTTTCCAAAGCCGGATCAAGCTGGTTACATTCCTTCCTGAGCGGAGAAGGACTGGTTTGCCGGTTTTCGGGCCAGGGCACAGTGTGGTGCCAGTCACACAATCCGCGCAGTTTCGGGGCCGTCGTCGGAGCACGCCTGCGCGCGCGCCGCGCTTGAAAGTACTCGTCACAAGACATCCAGATGCTCCCCTGGCGAGTCGCAGCGACTGACACGAAACGGTTCAATTTACAGAGGATACGACCTGGTGAATTCCGGCACAAAATCACTTAAATTCAAAATCAGTGGCCAGCCAGACTACGCCTATCTGGAAATCTCGTTGCCACCGGGCGAAGTTCTCAGGGTGGAAGCATCCTCCATGGCGACAATGGATACACATGTCGTCATGAAAACAAAAATGAAAGGCGGACTAGGACGATTGCTAACCGGCGAAAATCTTTTTATTAACGAGTTTTCGCCACAACACGCGAACGGAACAATCGGCATTGCTCCGGCCGTCCCGGGTGACATCATGCATCAACACCTGTTGGACAATGAATCATTCTTTCTACGAAATTCGGCATTCGTCGCCGCCAGCAAGAGCCTGCAGGTGACCGTCAAATCGGATCTGGTTAAAGGACTGTTTTCTGGTGCCGGTCTGATCCTTGTGCAGTGCCAGGGTCCTGGCGACGTCTGGTTCAATTCGTATGGCGCCGCCATCGAAATCGAGATTGATGGTGAATATATCGTCGACACCGACACCGTCATTGCCTGGACATCCGGTTTAAACTACAAAATAACCCCTCTGGGAGGTTATAAATCTTTCTTTTTTTCAGGGGAAGGCCTAGTGTGCAGGTTTCAGGGCCGCGGTAAAGTCTGGCTGCAAAGCCGCAGCCCGCGGGCTCTGACCCGTTGGGCGCGTTTGTTCAGACCCGGCAGCAGGTAAACGTCACGGTAGAATTACACACTGCGAACCATAAACTGGTTTCGCTGTTATCAACTATTTCAATTGAAGATGAGCTATGTCATTTTTTGCGCGCTTATTCAAACGGAACGAACCGAAAAACCTGGAGGCGAAAATCCAGTCCATATCCCGGAAATCTTCCGATGAATGCCTGGAAATAGTTGCCAGAGCCAAAGATGTTCCTCCCCGCGTTGCCGCAATCCGGCGCCTGGCAGATAGCGACACGTTATTGCGGCTCGCCAGTCAGGAAGAGTCGCAGCAGATAGAAACGGCAGCACGCAAACGCCTCGGCGAATTACTGGACAGCGGTCAGCTCACGCTCGAAGAGCTAACGCAAAAGGTGAAGGAAGAAGAGCACCTGTTTCAGATTTGCGCGTTCTCTCGAACCGCAGGTTCGCGCCTGCTTGAAAGCATCACCGATGAAAACCTGCTGCTTCAATTGGCGCAGAACGCGGGAACGACCCAACTGCGGCAACTTGCAGCCGAAAAAATCGAGAGCCGGGTCATTCTGGAAAAGCTGGAGAAAACCGCTCGCGCCAAGGACAAGGCGGTCTTGAAAATCGCCCGGCGAAAACTGCAGGTATTCAAAAACGAGATCGCCGAGCAAACCTCCAGAAACCGCCAGATAAAATTGCTCTGCCAGCAGATGGAACAGCTGGCCAACCGGGATCCCGATTCGGTTTTCGAAATACGCTGCCGGCAACTGGAAGAATCCTGGGCGTTGCTATCCGGCTTCGCGGACGAACAAGATGCGCATCGCTTCGCGCTCGCTCTGTCAGTGTGTCAGGGCCTTCTGCAAAAACACGCTGCTAATATTCGTGACGAGCAGGTGCAACTTCAAGAAGTCGAGCATGCGCAAGTCGGGCTACAGGCCGCATTAATAAACCTGCAACTGAAACTCGCCGAACTGTACCAGTCCGCTGAACCCGATCCTGCCACGGGCCCGGCTGATACCGCCGCACTTAAATCGGCATGGCAGTCCGCCCTCGATTCTGCCGCCAGCCAGGGGCTGGATGTCCGCGCCTACCGTCAGATGGGCGCGGACCTCTGTAATGCAATTGACGCACTTCTGCAGCAGCTGGCTGCCCACGGTCCGCTGGAGCAGCTCAGTCACTCTCTTTTGAACGCCGACCTTGATGGTGGCAAGCTCTCTCACCAGACAATTAAATCAATGCTCGGGCATGCCCGATTGCTGCGCGATGTGCCGACACCGTCAATAATTACAGAAACCGAAAAACTGCTGGCCGAATGGCGAAACCACCAGCACGAGCACGAGGATCGCAGCAGACAGGACATCCGGGAAATTGGAGAGCTGGTCCGTCGGGGTCAGTGGGCGGTTTCTCGTGGTTTTATCAGCCGCTCCAATGCCATCCTGCGAGATCTGGAAGACAAACTATCAACGGCCAAAGACATACCGGCCAGCGTCGCCACCAAAATCGAATCATTTAGAAGCGCCGTGAAAAAACTGGGTGACTGGCAGGATTTTGCGGTCACTCCCAAGAAGCAGACATTGATCCGGCAAATGGAAGAACTTGTCGAGAGTAAACTGCGTCCACTTGAGTTGTCTACCCGGATCCAACATCTGCAGCAAGAGTGGCGCAACCTTTCCAAAGGACCCCGGAATAATGACGATGCGCTATGGACCCAATTTCACAATGCGGCAGAGAAAGCTTACGAACCATGCAAATTGTATTTTGCGGAACAAGCTTCGGTACGCGAAGAAAATGCCGCTAAACGCACTCAACTGATTGAACAGTTACAGCGATATCATGACGCCTACGACTGGGGCAATGCCAACTGGCCGGAAGTTGAAAAAACCTTGCGAATGGCGCGTGAGGCTTGGCAGAGCCACTGGCCGGTTCCCCGCAAGCTAATCAAGCCACTACAGCAACAGTTCGACGAAATTCTCGAAAATTTGTTCACATTTTTACATCGGGAATACGATCGCAACAAAGAGAAAAAGAAGGCGCTGGTCGATCGGGCGGAGTTGCTGGCAGGAACCGATAATACCTACGAGGCGATTACTGAAGCCAAACAACTTCAAAGTCAATGGCGTACCGTTGGCCCTTGTCGGCGCAAAGACGATCAGGCGCTTTGGAAAAAGTTTCGCGCTCACTGTGATGCGATCTTTGAACGCCGTCAGCAGGAATCCGAATCTTCTCGCCAGGAACGCAATGAAGCGCGTAGCCAGGCGGAGCTGATCATCGATCAACTGGAGAATCTGCTCTATCTCAGTGGTGAAGCCTTTTTGATCGCCAAAACTGAAATCGATGAATTGACCCGCCAGTTTCAGGAAATCGGGGAACTACCTAAAGAGGACAGTAAAAGAATAACTCAGAAATTCTATGCGGCTCTCGATCGTATACAGGCCAAAACCGCGCAGGAAAAGTCAGATACCAAAAAGCAGCAGTGGCGTCAGGCGCTCGTGACTGCAGAAGCCCTAAGGCATTATGAGCTGGCACTGTCCTTGGAAGAAGATACGGAATTTCTACAGGAACAGGCACAACGACAGCTTGATGCTGGCGTCCATTGGCCCGTCGGGGTCCATGACATCCTGCAGAAACGTTTCGAGCGGGCGGCAGCGTTGACTGAAGAACAGCGCAATGAATCATTGAAGCAACTGCATGAACTGTGCATCCGGTCTGAAATTGCCACAGACACACCTACCCCTGCGTGTGACAGTGGTTTGCGCATGTCATACCAAGTAGGTCAATTACAAGTCGCAATGGGTCAGCAACGAACTGATCGTGAAGTTGTCATGGCTGAGATTATTCGGGAATGGCTTGCAGTTCCTGGCATTCCGGATGAAGAGTATCAAGACCTGCTGGCAAGGCTTGACGCCTGCTGGGAGCTAAAAATCGCCGCCCCACGCAGCATGACGTCTACGGTTTAAACAGAAAATTTAATGTCGATGAGCATTGACAGGGAAGTCAATGCGAAGAGAAATGGTCGGAGCGGCGGGATTTGAACCCACGACCACTACACCCCCAGTGTA
>CAZXLJ010000019.1:0-38217 GCA_964641175.1 uncultured Cellvibrionaceae bacterium | reverse complement strand
GGTGAGGTCCAGTTCGACCACCTGCTTGCCGCTGGTACTGGCAATAATTGATTCTTTCAGTGCGGCCGCCTGGTAGATTGTCATTTCGCCATAAATGCGTAATCGACCTGTGTCGCCGTCAAACCGGACGATATCCGTCATGGTTGCACCAGCTTGTTTACCGCCGCCAACATTTGCTGTGGCTGAAATGGCTTGACTACCCACGCCTTCGCGCCGGCTTCCTGCCCCTGTCTTTTCTTTTCTTCGGCGGATTCGGTTGTGAGCATGATGACTGGAGTAAACCGGTACTCAGACCGGAGCTTAACTTCTTTCACAAAAGTGATGCCGTCCATGTTGGGCATGTTTACATCCGAGATCATCAAATGAACTCGCTGTCCTTTGAGTTTTGACAGTGCGTCTTTGCCGTCCGACGCCTCGAGCGTGTCATATCCCGCTTCCTTCAAAGTGATGGAAACCACTTGCCTGATGGATGCAGAATCGTCGACAACCAGAATCAGCTTTGCCATATGAATCACACGTTACCTTGACCTAAAAAAATGTTATGTCCCCGCCCGCAGGCGCGCTTTTCGAGACGTTTGATTTTGCCTGATGTCCTTGTCGCTCTTCAGTCATCGCGTAGGATTTCTCCAGTTGCTGCAACAGACCGTTCACGTCGAAGGCATCGGAGCTCTGCATATGCTGTGCAACTAACTCGATATTTTCCCGCACGTGACACAGAATCTGACTGATCCGATCCTGAAACTGAAGATGGACGAGGGTTTGTTCCACCTCATCTTTAATAGCCATATTGGTCCGGCGCAATTCGTCGGCCGACCCCGAGATTTCACGAGCGTACTGCCGTAAATTTTCCAGGACTTCCATAATTGTCCCGTGGGATTTGCGGACCATGGTCTGATCCCGATTCTGGGCATCTCTGGCCGCACTAACGGTTGCCTCAATGGTCTGGCTGATATATGCAACCTTGGAACTCATGCGGTCCCCGGTCTCGGCGGAAAGCTGAGAGAGCTTCCGGACCTCACCCGCCACCACGGCGAACCCCCGACCGTTATCGCCCGCCCGGGCGGCTTCAATGGCTGCATTCAAAGCGAGCAGATTGGTCTGGCCGGCAATCGTGGCGACATCCCTGGCCATATGCTCCAGTTCTGTAACGAACTGAGCGAGCCCGTTGACCTGCCTGAGGAGGGCGTCTCTTTCGTGAATTGCATCGTCGAGCGTTTCAATCAGATTTTCCAGGCTGTGATTGGCTTTTGTAAAAACCCCGTCGATGCCTTCAGCAGTTGACGCCGCGACCTGGCCGGAAACATTGTTGGCGCTGCCTAAATCCCGCACCAGAAATGCGAATTTTTCGGTCAGCTGGATAATTGACTGCTCACACTGGGTGCGCACTGTCTCCAGATGGCGGTTCCAGACGGGCAATAATTTCCGACCCAGACCTCCTAAAATAGCGACGTGATTTTGCCGTTGTTGTTCCTTTTCGGCCTGCATGGCGCGGAGGGCCTCCAGGTCGGAAACCGCTTCAGCTTTCCACTTCATTGCGTAAAAGGCGAAAACAATTGTTGATGCGGCGACAAGTCCCGCCGACCACCACGCATCGTTCCAAAGGAGTACGCCGATGGCGAAAAAACCTGGAGCAAATGAGATCAGACTGTCTCTGGAAAAAATATTACGAACCATTAGGGACCGATCCGGGGGTAGTGCTCTGCTGAATTTATCTGCGGTCTGGAAGATGCAGAATCAGTTAAAGTTTTAATGAACACTACCGTCCTCGCCATCAGACAGGACTTAAATGATCCGGGAGATTTTCTGAAGAATTGTAGGGATATTCTTACGAACGTGGTCTTAGCAGGCGCCGCTCGGGCAAAGCGGTTGAATCACAAGTACCGCTGAGCGGTTAATTGCATCACAGATATGTTAACCCGCGCAGATCTTCGGTTGATCCAGATCAAACTTTACAGGTGGGAGATGAGAAAAGGTGGCGTTCTCAGACGCCACCAGGCAAAAAGTTCGGCTATGTCTGAGCTTCCTGAGCGTCCTCTCCCACTGGAGTTTCGATAATTTCTACCGAGTCAGCCTGGGGCCCATCTTCACCCATCGACGGTTCGAAGCGCACCTCGGTTCCGACTTCCATACTGTCGAACTCTTCGTTGGCGACAGCATTGCGATGGAAATAATATTCGTCGTCTTCCCCAGGAACCTTGAGAAATCCATAGCCTTCACTGCGGAAGATACGGGCCACCGATGCGTTCGATTCTGTTTCCGGCAATGGTGCTGTGACAGAGTCTGGCGCACGGTTCTGTTTGTCACTGCCCCGCATTATCTGCCGCTGCTTTTTTACCTGCTTTTCCACGGCATCAAATGCGTGGCGGATAATGGGTCTGAGTTGCAAGTGTCTGTCTTCAACCACTTCTTCTTTGTCACCGATAAGATCCTTTTTCGGAGGGATTGTTGCTTCAACCCGTACCCGATACGGGTTGCCGGTCTGGTGCTGATGCTGTGACCGTTCTACCACTACGCGGCATGACACCAAGCCGCCCGCGATCCGATCCAGGTGATCTGCGCGTTCACGGATATATTCATCCAGCCAGCCATTGCCCTCGGTGTTGTGATAAGCGATTTCAAGTGGTACTTGCATACTTCCTCCTGCCATAAAAAGGGGTACACCGCGGACGACCCAATTACCTTGCAACCGCTCCGCTGTGCGCGATTCCCACAATGGGATGCATACTGGATGCCATATCCGAACCGACTCGCTTCGGAGCTTCAGTAGCTACTCCCGATTCATTTACTTGACGCTTTGACAGAATGGGGGCCCGGAAACTTCTTCCAACCGTTCCCATATTCGACGCAGACTTGAAAACTTTACATGTTTCACATCTGCCAAGGAGCACCATCGAGCCCCCAAAAGCGTCCGGGCTTGCTCAATCCCAGTCAGTTTGGTTGGCACCGGATGTGCACACCCAAAGCAAAAGTCGATGCCTGAGTTCATTGGCTCGTTACCCGGCCGTTTTCATCTGGCTCGGGTTCCCTGTTTTTATCAAATTCGAGCGGTGACCCCGTTCGAGACGGAGGCGGCATGAATTCCAGTTTTCAATACAATCCCCAATCCGGCACCTCGTCTGCCAGCCTTGGGCTGATGGATTCGGTTGATTGCGACACCGTAAAATCGATACTTTGGTCAGCGTCTTTAGAGGATGAGGAAGATAAGGAAGGAGATGTTGATGATGAATCCGAATATTCTGATGAGGATGTCGATAAAGCCTCGGAAGATTCATTCCCCGCCAGCGATCCGCCTTCCTGGACTCCTGCCGGTGCTCCGGACTGAACCGGTGCTCCGATTCGAATATCGGGCTTTCTCTCATGAGATTCGGAACTGAACTGCCGAACGATACCGGTTAACAGGCCGGTACCAGAGTCTGCCAGTTCAGCTTACTTTTTCGCCATGTGCCTGTTTGTCGGCGTGATAAGAAGACCGGACCAACGGCCCGCAAGCGGCATGGATGAATCCGATTTCATGGGCGACAGCGGCATATTCTTCAAATTCCGCCGGCTCGACATAACGGCGCACAGGCAAATGATCTCTGGAGGGTTGGAGGTACTGACCGATAGTGAGCATATCGATACTGTGCGCCCGCATGTCTTTCATCACTTCGATGATCTCCTCCTTGGTCTCTCCCAACCCGACCATCAAACCGGATTTGGTTTTAACTTCCGGTTTTCGCTGTTTGTATTGATGCAAAAGATCCAGGGACCATTCGTAATTCGCGCCCGGTCGAGCCTCGCGATATAGCCGGGGGACCGTTTCAAGGTTGTGATTGAAAACATCTGGCGGCTCGGCTGAGAGGATCTCCAGCGCCGCATCCATGCGGCCGCGGAAATCCGGCGTGAGGATTTCAACTTGCAGCTGCGGTGAACGTGCCCGCGCTTCTCGGATGCAGTCGGCGAAGTGCTGGGCGCCACCATCGCGGAGATCATCGCGATCTACCGATGTGATCACCACATAACGCAAGCGCAGATCCGCAATGGCCGCTGCCAGATTCGCCGGCTCGGCAGGGTCGAGAGCATTGGGTTTGCCGTGGCCCACATCACAGAACGGACACCGACGCGTGCAGATATCGCCCATGATCATGAACGTAGCAGTCCCGCCACTGAAGCACTCGCCCAAATTTGGGCAATTGGCTTCCTCGCAGACAGTAGACAACTTATGCCGGCGCAGCAGATCCTTGATGCGCTGCACTTCCGGCGAGACGGGGACCCGTACCCTGATCCAGTCCGGCTTGCGCAACAGGCCATCCGTTGCGATCACCTTGACCGGGATCCGCTCCACCTTGGCGGCATCACGGAGCTTTTCGCCACGCGGAATGCGACGCGTGCGTTTGACAGGTAATTCTTCGCTCATAAGGTACTCGGCGTTTTGGACATCAGGAGTCGGGAAAAAGGACGGACACATCAAGACGGTCCGCCAGATGCCTGGTCAGGCTCGCCTCGACGTCAACCATCTCGGGATCGACGGCAGAATGATCCGCCATCTGGGTCATTTGCAGGCCATTATAGCCACACGGATTGATTCCTCCAAAGGGATGCAGATCCATGGCCACATTCAGACTGAGTCCATGGAAACTGCAACCGCGCCGCACGCGCAATCCCAGAGAGGCAATTTTGCGTTCGGCCACATACACTCCGGGCGCCTTGGGACGGATATAACCTGGGATGGCCCAGTCCTGCAGCACCGCCAGTATGCAGTCTTCAAGAAGGCTTACCAGATCTCTCACTCCAAGGTTGCGGCGTTTGAGATTCAGCAACGGGTATGCGACCAGCTGCCCGGGTCCGTGATAGGTAACCTGGCCACCCCGATCTGTCTGGACCACTTCGATGGCGCCCGGATTCAGAAGGTGTTCGGGCTTGCCCGCCTGCCCCTGGGTGTACACCGGAAAATGCTCGACAAGCCAGAGCTGATCCGGGCTTTCGGCGCTGCGCGTGTCGGTATACGACTGCATGTCCTGCCAGACTTCACGGTAGGAACGCAGGCCGAGTTTGCGGACGTGAATTACAGAGGACATGACATCGACTTCCGCTCACCGGCTCCTACAGCACCATCTTTACAGCTGGATTCTGCTTCAGGTCGAGAAAGATTGTTTCCAGTTGCGCCGGACCGGTCGCCGTAATGGTTACGCACACCGATTCGAACCTTCCATTACGGCTCGGGCGGACCTGTACTCTCGCCCGGTCAAAGCCGGGCGCATGGCGTTCAAACACTTCGAGAACAAATTGCTGAAAAAGCTCACCGGCCTCGCCCATCACGCGGATCGGATAATCTTCGCACGGAAATTCAATCGTCGGCCTGTCATTGTCGGAGCGATCGGTCATTTGTCAAACAAACCATTGATAAACATCATCAGGGAATCCCACAGCCGCGCAAAAAATCCGGAAGGTGAAACCGCTTCAAGCGCTACCAGATCCGTCTGGTAAACGGACTTGTCCTGCAATAATACATGCAACTCACCGAGCACCTGGCCTTGCTCAATGGGTGCCTCAATAATGGAGTCGATGGATATTTTCGCTTCCAGTGAACCGCTGGCGCCTCGGGGGATAGTGATGGTGACGTCATTTGGAATACCGAGCCCCACCTCATCGACGACCCCTTTCCATACACGGTTGCGACTCAGTTCCTGCCCTTGCTTGTAGAGCGGATGGGTCTGGTAGTAACGGAATCCATACGCCATGAGTTTCTGCGACTCCACCGCGCGTGCCTCTTCGGAGCTGGTGCCCATCACCACGGAGATCAATCGCATGCCCTGCTTTTCGGCCGACGCCACCAGACAGTAACCGGCCTCTTCGGTATGGCCGGTCTTGAGACCGTCGACGCTCGCGTCACGAAAGAGCAGGCGGTTTCTGTTGGTCTGATTAATACCGTTGTAGCTGAAATATTTTTCTGCGTAGATAGGATAATACTTGGGATGCTTCTCGATCACGGCTCTCGCCAGTATCGCCATATCGCGAGCGGTGGTGACATGGCCTTCGGCCGGCCAGCCGGTGGCATTCTCAAAATGGGTATTGGTCATGCCCAGAAGCTGCGCGTGCTGATTCATTACATCGGCAAAAGCCCCCTCTCCCCCCGCCAGGTGTTCAGCCAGGGCGATCGATGCATCGTTGCCGGACTGAATTATCACGCCTCGCAGCAGCTCGATAACAGACACTTCCGTTCTGGGGTCCAGAAACATGGTGGAGCCGCCGCTCTTGGTTCCGCCTTTTTTCCAGGCATTGTCGGATATCAGGACCGAATCCTGTTCCTTGAGCTTGCCGCGCTCGATCTCGTCTGTCACGACGTAAGCCGTCATCATCTTGGTGAGGCTGGCCGGAGGCAGCGGTACGTCCGCCTGATGTTCAACCAGAACCGCACCGGTTTTTGCGTCCATCAACAGATACGCGTTTGCATTCAGCTCTGGAGCAGCGGGAATGATGACCGGATCCTGGGCATAACCGGGATTGACGTAAAAACCGGATACCAACAGCAAACAAAGGTAAAAGCATGCCGCGAGACGGGATTTTCCTTTCGGGCCGGACTTTCGTTGTGGACGGGCAACTGCTGCGAATTCGGAAAAGATTCTAGTCATTATTTTTCGCTTTTATTGATATGAAGTGGGCTCTCGCGGTACGACGGCAGGCGGCATTGTAACAGTTAAGGTCATCACAGAAAATTGCGAAACGGAGCACATCTGCAGGTGCCCCCCGTCCCTCCGCGGCGACAATTGCCTGTTCAATCCGGGCAATGGAGACACGCCCGTGGGCAAGCTTACATTTCAACCAGGTGCGGCACCCCCAGATCACCCTGTTGCAGAAGACGGTGGAGGTTCAGCACTTCCGCATCATCCAGAATCGGCCCGATCAACACCTTGTACAGGTTCCGTTTCGGCTCCGGGTGCACGCGGACCTGATGATCCGTCAGGCTTGCGACCCGGCTTTTCACCGCCTGAGCGCTGTCCCGACTGCGAAACGCGCCAGCCTGCAGATAGCGCTGGGCGCCGCTCGCTGACTTCACCTGCGCAGTTTGCGAGGCTTCAGCTTTGGGTTGCATATATTCGATGCGCACCTTCGCTGTTCCCTGTTGATGATATCCAAGTTTTTTGGCCGCCGCATAACTCAAATCTATGATCCGATCGCCGTGGAAAGGACCTCGATCGTTGATCCGAACCACAACCGACTTTCCATTTTCAAGATTGGTGACTTTGACATAACTGGGAATCGGCAAGTGCTTGTGCGCCGCCGTCATCCCGAACATGTCATAAACCTCCCCGTTGGAGGTTTTACGCCCATGAAATTTTTTGCCATACCAGGAGGCGTGACCGGTTTCCACGAATCCCACCGTGTCGAAATTGACATGATAGGTGCGACCCAAAACCTCATACGGTGTTTTGTTGCCGGCGCCGCGAATCAGCTCTACCTGCGGAATCGCGTCCTGGAGCCCGCTGACGTCAATATCCTGATCCGGACCGCTGTCCTTGATATCTTCAAACCGCGGCGATCCGGGAGCCACGGTTTTGGTCTGGTGGGCACAACCGGAAATGATCAACGCGGTCAGCACCCCGGTTGACAGCCATTGCAGCCACGCTACGGGGAAAGACGGACCCGCCTCGTTCTGCGCTGCATCGAGATTCTTCGAAGTTAAGCTATTCATCAATTTCGGGTTTCCTGAGCGGCCGTTCCTGCAGCCTTTGTACGCGCGTCTTTTATGGCGTTACTCAATTCCCATACGGCGCGTGCATACATGCGGCTGCGGTTATATCGGGTTATCACGTAGAAATTGTTGAATCCGGCCCAGTACTCCGGACCTTCCTTCCCTTCATAAAGCAACGGCTCGGCGAGCAACTTGCCGTCGTAACTCCCTTTGACGGTAAAACCTTTTTTCTTCAGGTCTTGCAGCGACCGACCAGGCTTGGCCGATGTGTTGAGCAAGCTGGTATCAAATTCGTCCGCAATCTGTGCAGGCGCCATAACCGGCTGCCCGCTTTGCCAACCGTGCGCCTTGAAATAATTGGCTACGCTGCCGATGGCATCCGATTTGTTACCCCATATATCGGCAAAGCCGTCACCGTCATTATCGCGCGCATAGCTTCGATAGCTGCTGGGAATAAACTGTCCAAAGCCCATAGCACCGGCATAGGACCCCGTCAGGGCAAGGGGGTCCTGATTCTGTTCGCGGGCCAACAGAAAGAAATGCTCCAGTTCGCTGGCGAAGAAGGTTGCGCGCGGAGGATAATCAAACCCGAGAGTGGCCAGGGCATCCAGCACTCTGTAATTTCCCATAAAGCTGCCGTAACGGGTTTCAACCCCAATTATGGCAACGATAATTGCCGCATCGACGCCGTAACGTTCACTTGCCTCTTTCAGGATTTTTTCATTTTCATTCCAGAAAACCACGCCCTGTTGAATACGCTTCTGGTCGAGAAAAATTTCCCGGTACTCAAACCAGGGCTTGGTTTTTTCCGCAGGGCGTGCAATTGCGTCCAGAATGGGCTGCTTCTTCTGCGCCTCCGCCATCATTTTCTTCAGTTGCGCTTCGTCGAACTTGTGTTCGGTTACCATCTTTTCAATAAACGTTTTTGCGGCGGGATGGTCAGCATAATTGCCGCTGGCGGTCTGCGCCGTTCCCGTAACTTTATCCTGGTCTGCGTCCGCAGCCATTGTCTGTTCTGTGCCCGCGAGAGCCACCGCCAGCAGAACGCCATGTCGAACCTTGTTCATCAGCAAGTTATAGAGCATGCGTCATCCAATTGTGAAAGGTGATTTTTTACGTTCCGTTGAAATAGCCATGAGCAATCCGAAGCCCGCCATCAAGGAAATCAGCGACGTCCCGCCGAGACTGATCAGGGGCAAAGGAACGCCGACTATGGGTAGAATTCCCGAAACCATCCCGATATTAACAAAAATATAAAACATGAAAGTCAGTATCAGGCTTCCGGCCAGCACACGGCCGAAGGTGTTGCGGGCACATACCGCAATCCACATGCCCCGCAGAATAACCGCAAAGTATATGGACAACAGAAACAGAAATCCGATCAGACCAAATTCCTCGGCTACCACCGCAACGATGAAATCGGTGTGACCCTCTGGCAGAAAATCCAGATGCGACTGGGTGCCATGCAGCCAGCCTTTGCCACTAATGCCGCCGGAGCCTATCGCCGTTTTTGCCTGAACGGTGTTCCAGCCAGTACCGAGAACATCTGCTTCCGGGTTCAAAAGTGTTAAAACACGCTGCTTCTGATAGTCATGCATGACGAATTGCCACATTGGCCAGCTGGCGGCGATCGCCATGGCAATCGCCAAAACTATGAACCCCCAGGGCAGCCCCGCCAGAAACAGGCCGATTACCCCGGACATGGTCACCATGATGGCCGTGCCCAGATCCGGTTGCTTCAATATCAGCACGGCCGGCACGGCGATCAGGCCGAGACTGACTATCACATGTACCAGACGGGGGGGCAGTACTTTGGTTGAAAAATACGTGGCGATGCAGATCGGCAGCGCCAGTTTGAGAATTTCCGATGGCTGGAAGCGGATAAAACCGAGGCTGAGCCACCGCTGCGCGCCCTTGGCGCCAACACCCACTACAAGCACCAGAATCAGCAGGGTCAGCCCCAGAAAATACAGCCAAAAGGCCCAGCGGCGCACAAACCGCAGGGAAACCTGGGCTGTTGTAAACATGGCGACATATGCCAGACCAAAAAACACGCCTTGCCGCTTGACCATGTGCATGCTTTCACCGCTGGCACTGTAAAGCATGAACAGTCCGCACAGTGTCAGCAATACCAACCCGAGCAGGAGCCACGGATCGATATGCAGGCGCTCCCACAATCCTGGATTTTTCCTGAAGTGATGGGACGAATCGGGCAGCTGTCGTACAAAATCACGGGTTTTGGTGGTCATGGCGAATACCCCGTGGCGGTACCGCCCACTGCGGCAGGCTCAGCGCTCAGTGGATTGAACGCAAACCAGCCGTCGAATACCGTGCGGGCCACAGGCGCCGCCGCCGTTGAACCGTGCTCGCCATTTTCGATGACCACTGCGACAGCCAGCTTCGGCTTATCCGCGGGCGCGAAGGCAATATACAGGGCATGATCCCGCTGCCGCTCTCGCACCTTCTCCCGGTCATAGTTCTCTCCCTGGGCAATTCCGACAACCTGAGCCGTGCCCGTTTTACCGGCTATCCGGTAAGCGGCGCCGCGTCCACTGGCCTTGGCGGTCCCCCGGGCTCCATGGACGACTTCTTCCATCGCATCCACCACATAATCCCAGTGCACACTCGCGGCATCCCAGTGGCCTATTTCTTCGGCAGGCTGGACCTCCTCGCCCACGCGGGCGACCACCTGCGGTCGCAAAGTTGTGCCTCTTCGGGCAAGAGAGCTGGTGAGCACCGCCAGCTGCAGTGGCGTTGTGAGCACGTCGCCCTGACCGATGGAAACATTGAGGCTGTCACCCGGAAACCACGGTAGACCACGCGCCCCGCGTTTCCATTGACGCGACGGCCACAGACCCGGGCGTTCATGGGGGACATCAATACCGGTGCGCTTGCCAAGACCAAAGGCTTCGCCCAATGGATGCATCAGGTCAATACCCATACGCAGGGAAAGGTCGTAAAAATACGTATCGCAGGATTCTGTTATTGCCTGCCGCAAATCAACCCTCATGCCGTGCCCGCCCTTTTTCCAGTCCCGATAGATCCGGCTGTCGCCCTCCGGCCGGAAAAACCCAGGGTCGCGGATGCGATGCGCCGGATCAATGACGCCAGACGCGAGACCTCCCACGCCAAGCATCGGCTTCAGGACTGAGCCGGGCGGATACTGCCCTTGAATCGCCCGGTTATAGAGCGGCAGATCCGGCGATTCATTCAGCGCCTTGTAATCATCGAAACTTATACCTGTTACGAAAAGGTTGGTATCAAAGCTGGGCACGCTGACCAGTGCCACGATGCCCCCGGTTGCGACATCAATGGCCACCACCGCCCCGCGCCTGTCGCCGATCGCATCGGCTGCGACTTGCTGCAGCCTCATGTCCAGATGCAAGTGCAGATCACTGCCGGGGGTCGGATCTATCCGGTCGAGCACCCTTAGCACCCGGCCGTGGGCATTGGTTTCGATATGTTCCGAACCCACACCACCGAGCAGATGCTGTTCGTAAAATCGTTCCAGTCCGGTTTTGCCAATGTTGTGAGTACCGCTGTAGTTGCGGTAAGTCATCTCATCGAAATTGGCAACTTCGGTTTCGCTGATGCGCCCCACATAGCCGATGACGTGCCCAAACAATTCGCCAAATGGATAATAACGGGTCAGTTCGGCCTCAATTTCTACGCCGTCCAACCGATATTCGTTTACCGCGATCTGGGCGATCTCCTCCTCTGTGAGGCGATATCGCAAAGGCACGGATTCGTAAGGGCGTCGGCGCAGGCGCAAGGCTTTCTGAAAATTCGTGCGATCGCGAGCGTCGATATTAATGAGGGAGGCCACCGTGTCGATGGTCTGTTCCAGATCCTTGGTGCGCTCTTTCACGATGGAAAGATAATAGCTGGCGCGATTATCGGCGAGCAGAATGCCATTACGATCGTAAATCATGCCCCGGGTAGGCGCAATGGGCTGCACCTGAATGCGGTTGCTGTCCGACCGGGTGACGTAGTCATCATAATTGACGACCTGCAGGCGGTAGAACCGAAAAATCAGACAGCCGAACAGCACCACCACAATCAGCAAAGACACGAGGATCCGCCTTGCAAACAGGTTTGTTTCGGACTGATGGTCCTTGAAACGCAGATGATCTTTATCGGTTGCAGGAATTGGCATTACTGATCATGTTAGTGGTCACTGTCTTTCAAGCATAAACCAAGCGGAACACTTTGCTGACTTTACGTCAGCAGGGGACCGTCACAGGTTTGGATTCGCGAAAACGTCAAAGTTACGATTTACCCGCTGGCCGGTCGCTTCGCGATGGCAGGCGGCGACGTTTTTATTTGTGATAGGGATGGTTCTGCAAAATTGTCCATGCCCGGTAGAGTTGTTCGATGAAGATAATCCGCACCAAAGGGTGCGGAAGTGTCAGATTGGACAAAGACCAGCGTTCCGAGGCCGTATTCAGGCAATTTTGGCTTAGCCCGTCGGGCCCGCCAATCACAAAAGCCAGATCCTTGCCGGTCATTTGCCACTGTCGGAGCTGCTGGGCCAGCTCTTCAGTACCCCAGGGCCTGCCCTTGACATCCAGCATGATCCGCAATGCCCCCTTGGTGATGACCTGCATAATCGCCTCCCCTTCGGCCTCCTTGATCTGCTCAACATTGGCGTTTTTCAGGCGTGCTGCCAGGGGTAGTTCCACCAGCTGGGGAGACAACTCGCGCGGCAGGCGTTTGGTGTATTCGCTGAAGCCGGCAGTGACCCAGCCTGGCATTTTTCCACCTACAGTTACCAGTTGAACTTTCATAACCACCGCATGGCATTTAATGAAAAGGGATGGCGCCTTGCCATCACGGAAAGGGAACGCAGCGCCGATATCAGCACGATTTGACCTGTCACGGTCAGAGCCCTGCTCTCTAGGGCTGTTCGCTGCCTTGTCCGGACGGGACCTCGGTGAGGCGGTTGGCGGGCACCTTTGACCAGAGCTTTTCCAGTTCATAAAAATCACGGGTGGCCGGAAGCATGACATGAACGACTGTGTCGCCGTAATCGACCAGCACCCATTCGCCGACGTCCAGCCCCTCGATACCCAGTGGCCGGATTCCTTTCAGTTTGAGCTCCTCCACTACATTGCCGGCTACGGATTTCACATGGCGACTCGACGTTCCGTTCGCGATAATCAGAAAATCGGCGACGTCCGTCAACTGGCGAACGTCGAGCTCTACGATCTTTTGCGCCTTTATGTCTTCTAACGCCCCGTGGATAAGCTGGTTTAACTCTGATGTCATAATGCAGTCATTTCACTTGATTGATAGAGACGATACGTTTCGATGTACCGTCGGACAGATTCTGTCACTAGATACGCGGGCGACAGACCTTCGCGTATCTGCTGACGCAGGACAGAGGATGAAATCGCCAGCGCGGTCGTGGCCATGAAGGCCACGCCCCCGTGCGGGGGAATTGCGGCGGGATCACAGCGGCGCCGTGCGAGCCATGTTTCAAGATTGGGCTCCCATTGCGGTTCGAAACCCGGCCGGTTTATGACCAGCAGGCTGGCATGATCGGTCAGACTTTCCCAACGATGCCAGCTCGTCAAATTGATAAAACTGTCCATCCCCACCACCCAGACCAGAGTTTCATGCGGATACTGCTGTCGCAGATACGCGAGTGTGTCGACGGTGTAGGACGGACCTTCGCGCGCCAGCTCACAGGTTTCCACCTGAAAAGCGTCACGCTTTTCCTCTTGCTGATTGAGTTCCGCCACGACGGCTTCAACCATGTTCAGGCGATGATCGGCCGGGGTTTCAAGCCCGGGTTTGTGGGGCGGCATTCGGGACGGGACGAAACTGGTATGCGCAGCCCCGGTTTTCCAGTGACACTCCAGAGCCATCCGGATGTGTCCGATATGGACTGGATTGAACGTGCCACCGAAAAACAGTCTCACTGACGAATGTGCCCGTTCCCCAGAACCACCCATTTCTGCGAGGTTAGTCCTTCAAGCCCAACCGGCCCGCGCGCATGGATCTTGTCAGTCGAGATACCGATTTCAGCCCCCAGGCCGAACTCAAAACCGTCGGCAAACCGGGTCGATGCATTCACCATTACGGAGCTGGAATCGACCTCGGTCATAAAGCGGCGCGCCCGTGAATAATCTTCGGTCACGATTGCATCGGTATGCTGGGAGCTGTAAGTGGCGATATGGGCAATGGCGTCATCAAGTCCTTCGACTACCCGGATCGCAAGAACAGGCGCCAGGTATTCGGTGCGCCAGTCTTCTTCCGTCGCCAGCTTGATGTCACCAAGAACAGTGCGGGTACGTTCACAGCCGCGAAGCTCGACCGATTTCTCGTAATATGCCGCCGCGAGTCGAGGCAATATCTGCGCAGCCACCGCTTCGTCCACCAGCAATGTTTCCATCGCATTGCAAACCCCGTAGCGGTGGGTTTTGGCATTGAGGGCAATCGCGAAGGCCTTGTCCAGATCGGCCTTGCCGTCGATGTAAACGTGACAGATTCCGTCAAGGTGCTTGATTACGGGAACTTTGGCATCCGCGGAAATACGCTCGATCAGACTGCGGCCGCCGCGGGGCACTATCACGTCCACCCATTGGGGCATGGTTATCAGTTCCCCGACCGCCGCCCGGTCTGTGGTTTCTACCACCTGCACTGCGGCCTGTGGCAGTCCGGCCTCCGCCAGTCCCGCTCCGATGCATTCCGCAATGGCCCTGTTGGAGCAGATTGACTCGCTGCCGCCGCGCAGAATTGCGGCGTTTGCAGATTTTAAACACAGGCTCGCCGCATCAATGGTCACATTGGGACGGGATTCATAGATAATGCCGATCACCCCCAGAGGCACGCGCATTTTACCGACCTGGATACCGCTGGGCCGATAGCTCAGACCGGTGATCTCCCCGCAAGGGTCAGGCAGCGCGGCGACCTGCTGCAAGCCCTCGATCATTGCATCGATTCGAGCCGTGGTGAGCTCCAGCCGGTCCAGAAGAGCGGGCGCCAGACCGTTGCGCTTGCCGTTGGCCAGATCCGTGTGGTTCGCATCAATCAGCTGAGTGCGTCGTGCATCCAGCCTGGCTCCTATAGCCTCAAGCGCGGAATTACGCGCGCCTGTAGTGGAGGCGGCCATCGCTCGAGAAGCCAGGCGCGCTTCGCGCCCAAGGCGGGCCATGTATTCTTTGATATCGGTCATAAAACAATCACTGCCTTTAGGATTGCGCTGATTATATACAGAAACGCTGCCGGGATACCGGTTCCGGTACTCACCACTGCCGAGCCGATCGCTGGTGGTTCTATCGGCTTTCGGGTCGCATGGCCGGGAACAGCAGTACGTCACGAATGCTCGGTGAATTGGTCAGCAACATGACCAGACGATCGATCCCTATACCCTCGCCCGCCGTGGGCGGCAGGCCATACTCAAGGGCCCGGATATAGTCTGCGTCATAATGCATGGCCTCCTGGTCTCCGGAATCTTTTTCTTCAACCTGCTGACGAAAACGTTCGGCCTGGTCTTCCGCGTCGTTCAACTCGGAAAAGCCATTGGCGATTTCCCTTCCACCAACAAAAAACTCGAACCGGTCAGTCACAAACGGATCGGCATCGTTGCGCCTTGCCAGTGGTGAAACTTCAGTGGGATACGCCGTAATAAAGGTGGGCTGCAGCAGTCGGTGCTCGACTTTTTTTTCGAAAATCTCGATCTGCAGTTTCCCGAGCCCCCAGGTTTCCTTGCACGGAATATCCAGCGTTTCTGCCAGCCGCCGGGCGCCGTCCAGATTGTCGATATCCCCGGCCTGGATTTCCCTGTTGAAATGCAAAATGGAATCAAACACGGTTAAGCGCTGAAACGGCATTGCAAAATCGATCTCGATCGTCCCGTTTTCGCCGGGCTGGCCGACAATGATTCTGGTCGTCCCGAGAACCGATCGCGCCAGCTCGCGGAGCATGTCCTCGGTCAAATTCATCAGATCGCGATAATCGGCGTAGGCCTGATAAAACTCCAGCATTGTGAATTCGGGATTGTGCCGCGTGCTCAAACCCTCATTGCGGAAATTCCGGTTGATTTCGTAGACCCGGTCAAAACCGCCGACGACCAGGCGCTTTAGATACAGCTCCGGTGCGATCCGTAAATACATGTCAAGATCCAGCGCATTATGCCGTGTGATGAACGGCCGCGCGGTCGCACCGCCCGGAATGGCCTGTAACATGGGTGTTTCGACTTCGAGGAAGTCCCGCCGGTTCAGATAGTCGCGGATAAACTGCACGGTGCGGGAGCGCACGATAAACAGATCCCGGACTTCGGGGTTGGCGATCAGATCCACATACCGCTGCCGGTAACGCAATTCCTGGTCAGCCAGCCCGTGATATTTGTCCGGCAGGGGGCGCAGCGCCTTGGTGAGCAACTGATATTCGTCCAGGTTGACATAGAGATCACCCTTGCCCGATTTGTGCAGCGCCCCGCGCACTCCCACAATATCGCCAAGGTCGATAGTCTTGGCGAACTCCCGTGCTTCTTTGGTGACATACAGCTGAATCTGGCCGCTGCTGTCCTGCAATACCATGAAAGCACCACGGTTGCGTATGACGCGTCCCGCTACACTCACCTGCCGGTTCAGAGACTCCAGTTGTTCCTTGGTCTGTTCGCCAAACTCCTCCTGCAACTGTTTCGCCCTGTGCTCCGGGCGGAACTGGTTGGGAAATGCCTGGCCTTGTTCGCGCAATGCGGCGAGTTTTACCCGGCGTTCGGCAATGAGTCTGTTTTCGTCGATTGGAATTTCGGTCATGAGGCTCTGTCTTCGATGAATTTACAAGCCGGCCTTTAAACTGGCTTCGATGAACATGTCCAGATCGCCATCCAGCACGGCCTGGCAATTACTCGTCTGCACTCCGGTGCGCAAATCTTTGATGCGGGCGTCGTCCAGCACATAAGACCGGATCTGGCTACCCCAACCGATGTCCGCCTTGCTGTCTTCGAGCGCCTGCTTTTCTGCCGACCGCTTCAGAACTTCCCGCTCATACAGCTTTGCGCGCAGCATCTTCATCGCTTTATCCCGGTTGGAGTGCTGCGATCGCTCGCTCTGGCACTGCACGACGGTGCCGGTCGGTTCGTGCGTAATCCGCACGGCGGAGTCCGTCTTGTTGACGTGCTGGCCGCCAGCGCCGCTGGCCCGGTAGGTATCTGTTTTCAGGTCGGCGGGGTTGATATTTATCTCGATATCGTCATCGATTTCCGGTGAAACAAACACTGAAGAAAACGACGTATGACGTCGGTTGCCGGAATCGAATGGCGATTTGCGCACCAGACGGTGCACACCGGTTTCGGTGCGCAACCAGCCGAACGCATAATCGCCCTCGAAATGGATGGTCGCACTCTTGATGCCTGCGACTTCGCCCGGAGATGCTTCTTCCAGAGTCGTCTTGAACCCCTTGTCCTCGCCCCAGCGCAGATACATCCGCAGCAGCATTTCCGCCCAGTCCTGGGCTTCGGTGCCGCCGGATCCGGCCTGGATATCCAGATAGGCGCTGTTGGGATCGGTTTCACCGGAGAACATGCGGCGAAATTCCAGCTTTGACAATTGTTCGTCCAGGCCGTCGATTTCCTTGCTGATGTCAACCAGACTGCTTTCGTCGTTATCTTCGACCGCCATGTCGATAAGATCCCGGCAATCGCGGATGCCGTTGGTGAGGTTATCGAGGGTTTCCACTACGTCGTTCAGGCTCGCCCGTTCGCGTCCGAGACTTTGTGCCTTTTCCGGATTGTTCCAGACATCCGGTTCGCCGAGCTCCAGCTCTACTTCCGTCAGCCGCTCCTTTTTGACGTCGTAGTCAAAGATACCCCCTAAGGGTTTCCGAGCGTGACTGGAGATCGAAGAGGCGATTCAAGAACGGATTAATTTCCATGGTTTATCTCTGGGGTTCGATTGACGTTTGTTCGGTTTGAATGCCGGCGGTCATTTTCCCGCCGGCACAGTGCCATTGCCGGGTGGCTTGCCCGGAAATGCAAAAGGGAAGGATTCTAACCCAGAGAGACTTCGAACACTATCGCCGGCAGGACCAGCATTTTAGTGCGCCAGCGGTTCAAGATAATCCACCAGCATTTGTGCTGACCGGTTGCCCCGAAATTCATTCACCGACAGCTTGTACACCACCCGCACCCGTTTCGGCGCCGGATCCGGCCAAAGATGCTGATCCTGGTTAAATGCAATGGCATCCACAACACACTCGCCATTGCTGACCGGCGCCAACACCATTTTCAGGTGCTTGCCCCCGAGCCATTTGTGGGAGATGAGTTGAAAGTCACCATCGAATGCCGGTTCCGGAAATCCCTGGCCCCACGGACCCGCTATTTGCAATTGCTCCGCCAAAGCTAGTTCGAGCTGCCCGTGATCCAGTTCACCATCGCTCTCAATGGATGGCTCCAGAGAGGTATCGCCCAACTGGCTGGTGACTGCAGCGGCGAAGGCCTCACGGAATTCATCCAGATGGTCCGCACGCAGACTCAGACCCGCTGCCATGGCATGCCCGCCAAATTTCTGAAGAAGGTGTGGATTACGAGTCGCCACGGTGTCCAGGACATCACGCAAATGAACCCCGGCAACAGACCGACCGGAACCCTTCAGTCCGCCGAGGTCATCGTTGGCAAATACGATGACGGGCCGGTGCAGGCGATCCTTTATGCGCGATGCCAGGATGCCGATAACGCCCTGGTGCCAGTCACTCTGGTAGAGACAGACACCGCTTGGAAACTGCCCGCTAAGATCGGCCTGGATGCGGTCCAAAACCGCCCGCGCATCGTTCTGCATGGACAATTCGATCGCCCGACGTTCCCGATTCAGGGTATCCAGCTCCTGGGCAAGCGCCAGTGCTTCGGCTTGAGTGTCGGCCAGCAGGCAGCGGATCCCCAGACTCATGTCATCCAGCCGCCCGGCTGCGTTGAGCCGGGGGCCCACAACAAAGCCCAAGTCCTGCGCTGCGAGGGTTTTGTGGGAACGTCCCGCCACTTCAAGCAGTGCCAATATGCCCGGGCAGACATGCCCGGCACGCATGCGGGCAACGCCCTGACTGACCAGAATCCGGTTGTTGTAATCGAGCGGTACGACGTCCGCAACGGTACCCAATGCCACCAGGTCGAGAAATTCGGCGAGGCCGGGTTCCACCCTGGCGGTAAACCAGCCTCGAGCCCGCAATGCACTGCGCAGTGCCATCATGACGTAAAAGATCACCGTCACGCCGGCCGCGGCCTTACTGCCAAACTCGCATCCGAGCTGGTTGGGGTTAACGATCGCTGCAGCCTCCGGAAGTTTCTCGCCCGGCAGATGGTGATCGGTCACCAGCACCTGAATCCCCAGCTCACGGGCTCTCACCACGCCATCGATACTGGCGATACCGTTATCCACCGTGACTATCAGATCCGGTCTTCTCTGAGCAGCAACTTCGACGATTTCCGGCGTGAGGCCGTAACCGAACTCAAACCGGTTGGGTACCAGATAATCAACTTGCGAATGTCCCATCGCCCGCAGACAGCGAACGGCCAGGGCGGTGCTGGTGGCACCGTCGGCATCGAAATCTCCGACAATCAGGATGCGCCGGGACCGATGTACCGCCTCACTGAGCAGTTCGGCGGCGCAATCCAGTCCTTTCAGACGCGGTGGGAGCAGATTTTTAAGCGCATATTCGAGTTGGGCGGCACTGCGGACGCCTCGGGCGGCATAAATCCGCCGCAAAACATCGGGCATGCCCGCCTCATTCGGCAAAAGCTCTGGAATCTCGCGGCGCCTGATTATTTTTCTCATTGGTGGGACCGAGTCAATGGATCACCCGCGTAAACGCTGGCGCACCATACCCAGCTCACGATCGAACCGGTCATATATTTCATCCAGCGCCTCTGTGGCAGTTTTGTAGTAGTGCGATGCAGACAGCGCCATGTCCTGCCGAAGAAACGACTCATCGGTGTACCGCAAAAAATCCATCGTATTCTGCAGCAGTGTTTCATCCAGTCCTACCGCGTAAGCCGGTAACTCCAGCAACTGATACGCATCTTTTATCAGCTCATCGAGTTGCCGCCGGGTCGCAAGTACTGAAGCATTCGAGGCGTCGGCACCCGCCGCGAGCGCCATGCCGGTTGCTCTCACCCTGCCTACAAGTTCGGCAAGCATCAGCAGTTCACGCCACAGGCTGGCCGTCCGTCCGGGCACGCGATTCAGGTAGTGCGTTCTGGCAACTTCATCGACCAGAACCAACGCAGTCTGTATGAGTCGATTGTGCTGCTCAAATGCCTGTCGGGCGTCCAGTCGCATGACAGTGACGGACAATTGATCCCAGTGCTGAACGAGATTTTGCCACTCGGGCTGTTGTGCAGCCCACTCGCCGATGCTCAGGATATGCGCCATATCACGCGATATATGCGACTGCGCTTCCTCCAATGCCTCCAGCATTTTCCGGTCACCTTTCAGCACTGCCGCAGAAAGTCCGCGATGGCGCTGCATATGGGTTATCAGAAGCCGCAATGCCAACAGCCACTGCACGCCAAGACGCTGGAGAGACTGGGCATGCCGATGCTTTAACACACCGACAAGGATCGCTACGATCACCAAAAGGACCGGGATCGCCTTCCCAACGGCGTCGAGCGTAACAGAATCCATAAAAACGCCTCCCGCTGCGGAAATCGACCGCTGGGTAGGAGCAATTTATATTCCATTACACCGACTTATATCCGGCGTCGATCGCCGGTTCACGGAGTCGACTTGCATTTGCACGTCCCGACAAACGCGACAACAGACAGCCCGATCTGGTCATGCGTCAGCGACATCAGTCAGGTAGGACATCAACTAGAAAGATTTTTTCGGATAAAGGCCTTCACGTTTTCCAGATCATTCGGCAGCACTTCATAGCGCTCTGCCCGCGTGCCGAGATCCGCCATATGGTGCGGCAGCGTCGGCACGGCAGTCAGCCCCGACGCCTGAATCGCCTCAGGAAATTTTGCGGGGTGTGCAGTGGCCAGGCAGATCATAGGAACGTCCACACCGCGTCGGGTCTGGCGGGCCGCCTGCACGCCGATCGCGGTGTGCGGATCGAGCAGATATTCAGTCGTTTCGAAAACCTGGGCAATGGTTGCAGCTGTTTCCTGATCATCCACCCGATAGCTGCTGAACAGCCCCCGCGCTTCCAGGAGCGCACTTTCATCGAGTTGCAGGGTGCCCTCTGCCTTGAAATGTTCCATCAATGAACGGATCTTGTGGCCGTCCCGCTGATAAAGTTCGAACAGCATTCGCTCGAAATTGCTGGACACCATGATGTCCATGCTTGGCGAAAGCGAGTGAATCAGAGGCTTGCGGGTGTGATCATTGGCAGCAAGGCAACGATGCAAGATATCATTTTCATTGGTTGCGATAATCAGCTGTTCGATGGGCAAACCCATGCGCCGGGCGAGATACCCTGCAAATATGTCCCCGAAATTACCGGTAGGCACCGAATAGGAAACGGGACGGGCCGGCGCGCCCAGCGCCACTGCCGAATAAAAGTAGTAGACGATCTGGGCCATGATCCGCGCCCAGTTAATAGAATTTACGGCAACGAGCTGGCGACCGTCAGGCAGGAAGGATTGATCCGAAAAGCTGGCTTTTACCAGATTCTGGCAGTCATCAAAATTTCCCTGCAGGGCGATGTTATGAACATTCCCGGCGATCACTGTGGTCATCTGGCGGCGCTGGACGTCAGAGACCCGCTGATGTGGATGGAGAATGAAAATATCGACGTTGCTGCAGTTTCGACAGCCTTCGATGGCGGCAGAACCTGTGTCTCCCGAGGTGGCACCCAGCACCACCACTTTCTGCTGGCGTTTTTCCAGAATGTAATCCAGCAGATAACCCAGAAATTGCAGTGCGAAATCCTTGAAGGCGAGTGTCGGCCCCTGGAAGAGCTCGAGTACCCATTCGTTGTGGGCAGTCTGCACAAGGGGCGCGATCGCGCGGTGACGAAACTGCGAGTAGGCCCTGGCAATAATGTCTTTTAAATGTGCATCCGGTACTGCGCCTGCGACAAAAGGGGACATTATTTCGAAGGCGAGCTCTTCATAACTCAACGCTGACCAGCCGGCTATGGTCTCGGCAGAAAACTGCGGAATATGTTCCGGTACGTACAGACCGCCATCACTTGCCAGTCCGGTCAGGACCACATCTTCAAAAGAAAGCTTGGGTGCATCCCCACGGGTACTGATGTATTTCACAATATATTCCGTTAGAAAAACTATATCGTTAACGCGTGACCCTCGGGCCCCGCACCGTTATTTGGTAGAACCTGCAAGCCCCGAAGGTCCAGTACGCCTGGCGTTCGGAAAAGACAGCGCTCAGGAGAGCGATTCCACCCTGATCTTGACGAGACGGCCGCTGATAGCTTCCAGGGCTTCAATCTGGGAGATCGCAAGATTCATGTCCCGCTCCTGCACCGCGTTGGTCAAGAGTATCACCGGCACTTCCGCCTCGCCCTCCCAAGGCTGCTTCTGGATCAGCGCTTCAATGCTGATACCCGCGTCGCTCAGAATCTGGGTGATCCGGGACAAAACTCCGGGTTTGTCCACCGCTGACATTCGCAGGTAATAGGAAGTACGAATCTCTTCAATTGGAAGAATGGGGTATTCCGTCAAGGAATCTACGTGATATCCCAGATAAGGCACCCGGGTTTCCGGGCGAGCCGTCAGAGTGCGGCTCAGATCGACAATGTCTGATATCACGGCCGATGCAGTCGGTTCGTCTCCCGCACCCGGTCCGTAATAAAGCGTGGGACCCACAGCATCGCCTTTTACAACGACCGCATTGGCGACACCGTCTACGTTGGCTATCAGCCGGCGCTCGGGAATGAGTGTGGGATGCACACGCAGCTCAATGCCTTCTTCATGCTTACGGGCAATCCCCAGATGTTTGATCCGGTAGCCCAGTTCACCTGCGTAGGTGACATCGATATTGGCAATTCCGCTGATGCCTTCGGTGTATACCTTGTCGAACTGCAGCGGCATGCCGAACGCCAGTGATGCAAGGATCACGAGCTTGTGCGCGGCATCAATTCCTTCCACATCAAAAGTTGGATCTGCCTCGGCATAACCGCGTTCCTGGGCTTCCTTGAGCACGTCTTCGAATGATCTGCCTTTATCCCGCATTTCTGTCAGGATGAAGTTACCGGTACCGTTGATGATTCCCGCCAGCCACTCAATCCGATTGGCAACCAGCCCCTCCCTCAAGGCACGGATTATGGGGATACCTCCCGCCACCGACGCTTCAAAGGCGATGCTTACACCCTGCTTGTGAGCTTTTGCAAACAGTTCGTTGCCATACTGTGCAATAAGAGCCTTGTTAGCCGTCACGACGTGCTTGCCGTTGCTGATCGCCCGCTCCACCAGCTCTCTGGCGATGGTGGTGCCACCAATCAATTCGACCAGAATGTCGATTTCCGGGTTGTCGGCAACTTCAAAGATATCCCGAGTAATATGGAATCCGGAAAGGTCACACCTGGGGTTGTCACGCCGCGCCGCAATCATTCTGATCCGGACTTCACATCCGGCTCGCGCGTTGATTTCCGCCTGATTGCGGGTAATCACGTTGACCGTACCGCTGCCCACAGTACCCAACCCGCAAATACCTATATTGACCGGTTTCAAGAAATACCTCGATTACCAATATGATCTCGAGCGAGACCCGAAAAAGACAGGCAACCATACTGACGCCGCATATCACTGTCAATCCGGGCGAACAGGCAGAAATCGTTGTGACGGGCCGCCTCTTGCGCTTCTGGAAGAAAGGGGGGAGACAGCGCCCATGGAAGGCGCTGCCGACATCACTAAATTACAGCTGCAGGACTTCCTTGAGTTTGGCAGGCTCCAGATATCCGGAGATCAGCTGCCCGGATTCAGTAACCAGGGCCGGCGTACCTGTCAGACCCAGCTGACGGCTCAGGTTGAACTGATCAGCGACGGGATTATCCTTGCAGATGTTCTCGGGAATTTCTTCGCGATTTTTCAGCTTGGTGAGTGCCGCCCGAGGATCATCCGCACACCAGGCTGAAGCGATCTTTTTGTAGGAATTCGAGTTGACGCCAGCGCGAGGATAGGCAAGGTAACGAATTTCGATGCCCATTTCGTTGTATTCGGGAACTTTGGAGTGGAGCAGCTGGCAGTATCCGCAATCCACATCCGTAAAGACATACAGCACTTCTTTCACTTTCGCTTTATCCGGAGCGAAGATGATCATGTCTTTCTTGTCGAGCTTGGCGATAGCTTTCTGCCGATCGCCGTTCTTCTCCTGATCAGTGAGGTTAACGATCTGGCCCGGTTTGACTTCGTAGATATCGCCAGAGATAAAGAATTTGCCATCTGCGGTGGTATATATGTGCGGGCCGTCCGCAAAACTTGTCTTGTAAAGCCCGGGGATTGCAGATTTTTCAACACTGCTCACCTTGATTCCCGGCTTGCCTTTTTCCAGCTGAGCAGAAACTGCTGCCTGTATCTTCTGGAGATCTTGTTCATCCGCTTTTGTTGCAGTCTGTGCCAGCACCGCAGTAGAACCCAATGCCATGGTGACAGCCAGCAGGCAATAAGCCAGTTTCTTCGTCAATCGTATTCTCATACTTGAATCCTGTTGTTCCTGTAAAGGTCGTCGCTGCACAACGCTACTGGCAGTGCTAACCGAGACCGCCGTTTTGCAATGCGGTTCCGGCATACCGGAAGTTGCTCGCTCAAGTTGCGACGAAACGCAGATTAACCTCTGGGATGATGTTTCGCCACCAGATTTTGCAGGCGATATTGTGCAACATGCGTGTAGATTTGAGTGGTACTCAGATCACTGTGACCCAATAAAAGTTGCACGGAGCGGATATCCGCGCCGTGATTAAGCAGATGAGTGGCAAAGGCATGTCGCAGCGTGTGCGGCGAGAGCGGCGTTGCTATACCGGCTACCGCTGCCCAGTGCTTGATGCGGTGCCAGAACGTCTGGCGGGTCATTCGCGCCCCGCGGCCGCTGGGGAAAACAATGGTTGCCGGTCGATTATGCAGCAGCTTCATCCGGGCGCGATCCAGGAAAAGTGCCAGCCAGTGCAAAGCTGCATCCCCCATCGGGACCAGGCGCTCTTTACCGCCCTTTCCGAACACCCGCACCACGCCCTGGTTGACATTGATTTGATCCAGGGTCAGGCCGACAAGCTCTGTTACGCGCAACCCGCAAGCATACAGCACTTCCAGCATAGCCTTGTCACGCAATCCTAAAGGCGAGGTGGTGTCGGGCGCTGCCAGTAGCAAGTTGACTTCGTGCTCGGAAACGGCTTTTGGAAGCGACCGGCCCGTTTTCGGGCTGTCGATGAGATACGTCGGATCAAGCTCGCGCCTGCCCTCACGCACCCAGTATTGATAAAAACCGCGGATGCAGGACAAAAACCTGGCGGTTGATCGCGCCGACAAACCGGTATCCATTCGGTACCGCAAATAATCCTGGATATTGGCGGTATCTGCGAACAAAATCGTGTGGCCACGATTCTCAAGCCATCCTGCGAGGGCTCGCAGGTCCCTGCCATAGCTGGCCAGGGTATTGGCGGTGTGTCCTTTTTCAGCCCACATTCTATCCAGGTACTGATCGACAGGATCGTCCATGGACAGAACTCAGGCTCGGAAACGCACGCGGCGCGACAGTGAAAACCCGTCGACCGCGCTGATTTTTTCTGACTTGCTGACCGGCGCGGCCAGTATCAGTTGAGCTTTTCCTTGATGCGGGCAGCTTTACCGGTCAGATCACGCAGGTAGTAAAGCTTGGCCTGACGCACCGCGCCGCGCCGCTTCACTTCAATGCTTGCAATTTGCGGACTGTGCGTCTGGAAAGTTCGCTCGACGCCCACACCGTGAGAAATCTTGCGTACGGTAAACGCTGAGTTCAGGCCACGATTGCGAACGCCAATAACAACGCCCTCATATGCCTGAAGACGCTGACGGTCGCCTTCAATTACCCGGACCTGCACCACGACGGTGTCGCCTGGAGAAAAAGCCGGAACATCCTGTTTTAACTGTTCATTCTCCAGTGCCTGGATAATCTTATTCTTGGAACTCATGGTCTACTCCCAAATATTTGGCTTTCACGCCGTATCTAAATCTGTAGGGTCTGTATTCGCGTCTGTATCTGTAAGTCTGAAATCACGTCTATCACTAAAGGTCAATCAGTTCCGTCCGGCACGGGCATGGAGCTTCCAAAATCCGCCTCACCCGGCCTGACAGATTGTAATCTGTCGAGCAAATCGGGGCGTCGCTCCGCTGTCCGCTCCAATGACTGCCGATGCCGCCACCTGGCAATTTCTACATGATGACCCGACAACAACACGTCCGGAACGGGTACACCCCCATAACTTTCCGGGCGGGTGTAATGCGGATAGTCCAGCAAGCCGTCGCTGAAGGAGTCTTGGGCGGCAGATTCCGTATCCCCGAGTACACCAGGCTCCAGCCGGGAAACTGCGTCAATTAACACCATCGCCGGCAGTTCACCGCCACTCAGGACATAGTCACCAATAGACCATTCCTCATCGACTTCAGCCTGGATGAAACGCTCATCCACGCCCTCATACCGCCCCGCCACCAGAATAAGGTTGCGCAGGTTCTGCAAATACACGACGCCGGACTGCTCCAGTCGTCTGCCCTGCGGAGACAGATATATCACTGTCGGAGCCGATGATTCGCCGGGCTGCGTTGATAGCCAGGAACGCGCATGGGCCACCGCTTTCTGTAAAGGCTCCGCCATCATGACCATGCCGGGGCCACCCCCATAAGGACGGTCATCGACAGTTCGGTGCCGGTCCCCGGTGTAGTCACGAGGATTGAAACTTCGGATCCGGACCTGCCCCCTTTTTACCGCACGGCCCGTTACGCCATACTGCGTAATGGCGGCGAGCATTTCGGGGAAGATCGTCACGAGTGCGATGTTCACAAATCTACCTCGCACCTTATGCAGTCAACAAAATGCAGTCAACAATCCGTGACAGCCAGGTGAACCACTAAAATTCAGGATCCCAATCGACCCATATGATGCCCGCCTCCAGATCTACCCGCTGGACGAACTGGCCAGGCACATAGGGAATCAAACGCTCCCCCTTATCGATCGACCCGGCATCGCCTTGCACCACCAACACATCATTGGCGCCGGTTTCAAACAGGCTTGCGACTTTGCCCAGCGGGATTTCGCGGCCGCCATATACACTGATGACTGCCAGCCCCTGTAGCTGCTGCCAGTAAAATTCATCTTCCGCCAACTCTGGAAGAGCGTCGACGGGCGCATACAGTAATTCGCGAACCAGAGCACCGGCCCTATCGCGATCATCGACCCCTCGGACGTGAACCAAAAGCCCCTGTGATCGCAGCTGATGCGCATCCACTTCAAGAATTCGCAATTCCTCGCCAGCTTTGATATGCCAAGGCAAGTACTCGAGAATATTGTCGGCGGGCTGTGTAAATGATTTCACCTTGACCCAGCCTTTCACACCGTGAACTCCGGCGATCTCTCCAATCACAAAATGACTTTCGATAATTCCAGAATCATTGGCGGACATCGGCAAAACGCTTGTTATGCTGCCGCCTGGGTTTTTCCAGATTCTTTAACCAACTGCTTCACGCGGTCGGATGTCTGCGCACCTATGCCAACCCAATGCTGCAGCCGTTCAGTGTCGATTCTCAACCGCTCAGCCTGTCCACGGGCTACGGGATTGAAAAAACCCAAACGCTCGATAAAACGCCCATCCCGCTTGTTGCGGCTATCGGTCACGATAAGGTGGTAAAAAGGGCGTTTTTTTGAACCGCCACGGGTCAGTCGAATCATCAACATGCATCTGTTCCTGCTGTTTGCGTGTCCAGGCTTCAGCCCCGAGACCGCGATTTTTCTAGTTTATGCAGCGACCGGACGCCACAAATACTTACATCCGGCGCGCTACGAAAGGCGCGGTATTCTAATGGAATCCACCGAGTCTGTATAGAGGTTATTAACCCGTCGATTTATCAGGCCTAACGGCCAACGCGAGGAGGCATCCGCCCGCCGCCGGTCATGCCGGAGAGGCCCTGCATCATCTTGTTGAACCCCCCTCCTTTGAATTTTTTCATCATTTTGCTCATCTGCTTGTGCTGCTTGAGCAAGCGATTCAAATCCTGCATATCCGTCCCGGATCCCTGGGTAATCCGGCGTTTGCGCGAGCCATTGAGCACGTCCGGGTTACGTCGTTCCTGAGGCGTCATAGAATTGATGAGGGCTTCCATTCGCTTGAATTGCTTGGTGAGATCGGCCTGCTCGGCCATCTGGGCCATATCACCCATTCCTGGTAACTTCTCCAGAACCTTGCTCATGCCACCCATGTTCTGCATCTGACCGAGCTGATCACGCAAATCCTCCAGGTCGAACGCCTTACCCTTTTTGACCTTCTTGACCAGCTTTTCAGCCTTCTCCCGGTCAAGCTTCTGTTCCGCCTCCTCTATCAGCGACAGCACGTCGCCCATCCCAAGAATGCGGGACGCCATTCGATCCGGGTGAAAGGGTTCGAGTGCATCCACCCGTTCGCCCACGCCCAGAAACTTGATGGGCTTGCCGGTTTCCTGACGCACCGATAATGCGGCGCCACCGCGGGCGTCGCCGTCGGCCTTGGTCAGGATTACGCCGGTCAGAGGCAATGCTTCGTTGAACGCTCGAGCCGTGTTAACTGCGTCCTGGCCGATCATCGCATCGATTACAAACAGCGTCTCAACCGGATTGACCGCCGCGTGCAACGCCTTGATCTCGGACATCAGCTCTTCATCAATGTGGAGCCGCCCGGCGGTATCGACTATAACAACATCTGCATGAATTCTGCGCGCATGTGCGACGGCATCCCGGGCAATATCGACCGGTTTCTGGTCCGACGTGGAGGGGAAAAACTCGGCAGAAACTTCCGCGGCCAGCGTTTCCAGCTGCTTTATAGCGGCAGGCCGATACACATCCGCGCTGACCACCAGGACTTTTTTCTTTTCCCTCTCCCTGAGAAAGCGGGCCAACTTGGCCACCGAAGTCGTTTTTCCGGCGCCCTGGAGCCCGGCCATCAACACGACTGCCGGAGGCTGGCCACGCAAATCGAGTCGCTCGTTGACCTCACCCATTACCTGGGTCAGCTCCGCCTCGACAATCTTCAGAAATTGCTGGCCCGGGTTGAGTGCCCGCGCCACTTCCTGCCCCAGTGCCCGCTTGCGAACCTGATTAATAAATTCCTTGACCACCGGGAAGGCAACATCGGCCTCAAGCAGGGCTTTGCGAACTTCCCGCAAGGTTTCCTGGATGTTGTCATGATCAAGTCGAGCTTTACCGCCGATTTTGCGCAGCGTTCGACTCAGACGCTCAGATAGATTTTCGAACATGGTCGGTCCACGATCCTGAATGGCTGGGAAACTTGAAGTGGCGCAGTATATCGGTAAAATCCCCGAATGACGACCGGCGCACCCTGCAGGTTTATTAAAGTCTTGTTGCCAAATTCACTGCCGCCCCTCTACTCTAGCGGCTGTTCCGACCAGCGCATCGACTGACTACTTTCATTTCCCGGACGCCTACCGACGCAGCGAACATGCCTATAACCGCATCCATAGCAATTTACTGCATAGCGTGGGCAATAATGCTTCGCAGTGCGCGCCAGCGCCTGCTCAGACCTCCAGGCTTTGTCCCGTGGCTGCTCGCAGCCGCGCTGAGCTTTCATGGTTATGGCGTTTACACACAAGTTGTACAGACCACCGGTTATCACTTCAGCCTTTTCAAGATACTTTCGCTGTTTTTCTGGACAACCAATTTGCTGGTGCTTACCAGCAGCCTGCGTCAGCCGTTGCACAACCTGTTTCTAATCACCCTGCCACTCGCAGTGCTGGCATTGATCAGCAGCCTTTTCACCACCACCAGCAGCACGGTTGACATATCACGGATAAGCCTTGGCACAGCGCTGCATATCCTGGTGTCCATTGTTGCTTACAGCACCATGATTCTTGCGACTGTACAGGCGCTCACCCTCGCCTGGCAGAACTACAAGATCCGTCACAAGCACCCCGGTGGCCTCGTCCGCTTGCTACCCCCGCTGCAGACGATGGAAGCGCTGCTGTTTGAAATGCTCTGGATCGGTGAAGTCTTGCTCACCCTCGTGATTGTCAGCGGCATGACCAGCATATACAGCGTCGCAGGTCAGCACCTGCACCATAAAATTGTTTTCACAGTTATCGCCTGGTTAACCTACGGCATACTGCTGTGGGGCCGCCATGCCAAGGGCTGGCGCGGCAATTACGCCATCCGCTGGACCCTTGCCGGCTTCGGGTTCCTGGTGCTGGCTTATATTGGTTCGAAGCTCATATTAGAAATCGTTCTCGGCATTGGCTAAGCTCCGTTCATTACTCCGGATTCGACAGGGATCGCGAGACGCATTGCATTGCACGGGTACCGTCACTGATTCGGCCACTTTAACTCACTCAGAACTTGACCAAAGAGCATTAATCCGTTGAACGACGTATCCTTGACGGTGCTGTTTACAGCACTGGCAGTCCTGATTTGCCTTTCCGCTTTTTTTTCCAGTTCAGAAACTGGAATGATGTCGTTAAACCGCTATCGATTGCGCACGCTGGTCAAGAAAAAACACCGCGGCGCTTTGCGTGCCGCAACTCTGCTTCACCGCACCGACCATCTGATTGGCGTAATCCTGATCGGCAATAACCTGGTCAACGTGTGGGCAACCGCGCTGGTGACCATTATCGGAGCCCGTCTTTATGGAGAAGCCGGTGTCGCCATCGCTACGACCATCCTGACACTTGTGTTGCTGATTTTCGCGGAAGTCACCCCAAAAACTCTGGCCGCTCACTTTCCCGAAAAAGTCGCATTCCCGGCATCCATCATCCTGAAATTTCTGTTGCGGTTGTTCTACCCCGTCGTAATCCTGGTGAATGGTGTTTCCCGCCTGGTGCTGACGCTGTTTGGTATTGATCCCAATGCGAAGGCCGGGCAGGCAGATCATCTTCACCCGGAGGAACTCCGCACCGTTGTTGATGAAGCCGGCGACCTTATTCCGGATCAGCATCAGGGCATGCTGCTCAACATACTGGACCTTGGTAAAGCGAGCGTCGAAGACATCATGATCCCCCGCAACGATGTTGTTGGGGTCGACCTGGAAGATTCCATCCCGGAAATTCTGGAATTCATCATGTCAGTGGAATACACACGCCTGCCGGTTTATGAAGGTGATATCAATAACGTGGTCGGGGTAATGCACCTTCGCAACGTCGTCCGGCTTCTCAAGGACCAGCAAGAGCTGACCCACGACGCCATCCGCAAACAGATGTACACGCCCTACTTCGTTCCCGAAGCAACCCCCCTGCACGTTCAGTTGCTGAACTTCCAGAAGGAGCGTCGCCGTTTTGGTGTCGTGGTGGATGAATATGGCGATGTGAAAGGCATCATCACGCTGGTTGACCTGCTGGAGCAGATCGTAGGGGATGTGAGCACCAATCTGGCGGAAGACGACGCGCAGGCCATCACCGCCCTCGACAACAACTGGTATTTGCTCGACGCTTCCGCCTCGGTGCGCGCCGTCAACCGGCACATGGGGTGGGACCTGCCGACGAATGGCCCCAAAACTATCAATGGCGTGATTGTGGAGTACCTTGAAAGTATTCCCGATGCATTATGCGGCTTCAGTCTTGGCCGCTACCAGTTTGAAATCACCCGTCTTGGTGAAACCCGCATTCACGCTGCCAAAGTCAAAATGCTGGAAACTTAGCCGCGTCGCGGCTCGCCGCCACATTCTTTCTGAAGACCCGTTCACAGACTCGCAAGAAGTTTCAAAAGGTAAGCTGGCGCGCATCTTCTCATAACATCTCGATATAGATTTCTCTATTAACATAGCTAAACGAAGTTGATAGGATGTTTTTCATCCAGCGCCGCCCCTCCGGGCGCCTGGAGAAGATAAGCATCTCGCAGCAGTTTCGGCGCGAGGCAGTCGCTAAAATGACCTGAGCAGTAGCCCCATGAATCGTCGCGAATCCCGAATCGACCACTTGTTTGAACTCGCCAAGAACAACCCGGAGGAACTTGAACGCTTCCGGCAGCGCGAAATTGAAGCCCTGATTTCCAATGCACCTCCGCATCTGCAGCGCCGCCTGCGCGGCCTGCAGTTTCAGGTGGACTGCAAACGGCGGCTGCACCCGACGCCCATGGGTGCCTGCGTGGCTATTTCGCAAATGATGCTGCTGTCCATGGAGAAACTAAACCAGGCTCTGCATTGCGGACAGCACCTGACTTCCAACGGAGAGAGGCGCTCCAGCGCGGCCGATATTATTCGCTTTCCGTCATCACCCAGGGCAGGCGGCCTGTAATTTAAATATCCAGCGAGCGATAAGCTGAATAAGCCGGCTCTTCATAGGGATGGGCCGCTTTCAGTGCCGCAACTACGTCTGTGAACACGGCGTCCTCACAGATCAACTCCACTTTGTACTCCTCGACACAGGCAATTTCGCCCGCTTTCCCCAGAAACGGATCACTTCCCGGCAAAGGCCGGAATTGCCCCTGGCCCAAGGTTTGCCATGCGCAACTATCATAATCACCGACACGGCCAGCTCCTGCGTCGAATAATGCCTGCTTGACCGATTCAAGATGACTTGGAGGAACAAAGAAACTGAGCTGGATCATCGCGTCACCCTTTTTACACATAGCTGGTTTAACATGGCCGCCTTGACGGGAGCCTCTGGATTGATATGCGTTTATTTGTAGATAACCTCACCAATGTCGACTTCAGCTACCTATGCCCCACCCGCGGACTGGTTGGCGAAACCTGGCTGGCCAGTGTGGAACTGGTCGGCGAGCTGGACCAGCAGGGCATGGTATGCGATTTCGGCGTGGTCAAGAAGCGCGTGCGCCAATGGCTGGATCAGACGCTGGACCACTGCCTTCTGGTACCGGCCCTCAACACCGATCTCCAGGTCTCGCTACTCGATGGCCGCGTCAGCGTATCCATGGAATCCGGCCAATCAAGCCTCCTGTGTGACTCCCCTGACGAGGCCATCACCCTGGTCGACGTCGCTAGCATCAATACGCAGACAGTGGCCGAGTGGAGCGCCCGCCAGCTTCAATCACTGTTCAGTGACGCGCAGAACCTGAGGCTGTATTTCCAGCCGGAAGTCATCGAGGGCCCTTTTTATCATTACAGTCACGGGCTGAAAAAACACGATGGTAATTGCCAGCGGATTGCCCACGGGCACCGATCCCGGATACTGGTGTGGCGCAATGGCAGGCTCTGCCAGCCGACGATGCAGCGTTGGGCAGACCAGTGGCGCGACATCTATATAGGCTCCGCGGGCGACATCGTTGAAGAAAAAGATGGAACCACCGTATTCCAGTACAGAGCGCAGCAGGGCCAGTTCCACCTCGAATTGCCGTCAAGCCGTTGCTACATCGTTGACACCGATACAACCGTCGAATGGATTGCCCACCACATTGCGTCAACCCTTAAACGGGAAACGCCGGACGATGTTATTGAAGTACAGGCGTACGAAGGCATCGGCAAAGGCGCCATAGTGAAGCTGGCGTAGTTTGATCAAAGCGGATATCAGAAAGTACTGAACGAATTGTGGCGGTGAGAGAGGGATTCGAACCCTCGATACGCTATTAACGTATACACACTTTCCAGGCGTGCTCCTTCGGCCACTCGGACATCTCACCGGGGGAATGGCTCAAGACCGACGGGCGGTCTTTGAAGGCGGCAAACTCTACACAAACAGCCGCGTAAACGCAACCGGTAGCGTACTGAAAATATGATTGGTTGCCGGGGCGGTTTGCACACACCGTCGACTTCACAAAACACCTGACCGCGCTCACGGTGTTTGATCCGGATGCAGGTGGTTGCCACGACGCACCCACCCCGGCTCGCATCGGGCTGGTGAACAAGTGGAGGAGCGCCAGCTGGAGTCAGACTGATATGGAGATGAAACAATCGGTTAGCCAATTGAAAACAGCGGTTTCTGACTCCCGCTTCGAGTCATCTTTCCGCTGTTTCCTGGCACGCTTGGCACACATGTGGACATCGCTCGGTAAAAGTCGTTTAATTCACCCACCGAATCCAACTATAATCGCTCGACTTCTAAATAATAATAATCAACAACAAGGTAGACCCCGGCTTATTGATTCACTTGAGCAGAGCCAATTCCACATGCACTGCAGCTCAGCTTCCAAAGCCGTGCCGCGGAACAAATAGCAGCCCCTGCGTAATGCATTACCGATATTTATGGGTGCGTATATGAGTGACGCCTCTGCCGGCAAATCAGAGGATATCCAGGACTTTTCACTGCGGCAACACGACATACGTGCACTGATTTGTCTGGCGGCTGCGGGGACTACCCTGGCACAAATCAACTGGGAGAGTATCGACTGGTTGATGGTGGCCGTCACCGCCTTGGTAATCACCTATACCCTCGTCAGTTACTGGTTCATAAAACGCAGGGCAGTACATCCGAATCGCTCGTTTGACCGCTTCATGACGGCCGACGCCGCCGTTATCGGCATCGTGATGAGCTTTTCCAACTTCAACCTGCTGCCCACCATTCTGTTTATCACGATGGTGCAGTTCAACAGCCTGATCAATGGCGGGGTTAAAAAGTGGGCTGTCGACAATACGGCGATGATCATCGGTATTGTCCTGAGCTTTTTTATCCGTGAACCCCAATGGGTCTTTTCCGACAAATTACAGATCAGCAGTATCAGCCTGATCGGGATTTTCACTTATTTCTGCGCTTATGCTCTTTATGCGCACAAGAAAATCAAAAAAATGGAAGCCCATATCAAGAAGATCTCCAACGAACATACGCTTTACAAGCTGCGCTCTTACAAATTGTCGCGCTACCTGACGCCGACCGTCTGGCAGGCCATTAACGAAGGCCGGGAAAAATCCCTGACGACCGAGCGCAAGCGCGTGACCATTTTCTTTTCCGACATCCAGGGTTTCAGCACATTATCCGAAGAGCTGGAAGCAGAAACGCTTACCGAACTGCTGAACTCCTATCTGACCGAAATGGCCCGAATCGCCACGAAACATCGCGGTACCATCGACAAGTTCATGGGCGATGCCATTATGGTTATTTTTGGAGATTCACAGAGTGAAGGCCTGAAACTCGATTGCCTGCGCGCCGTTTCCATGGCTATCGAAATGCGGAAAAAAATGAAAGAACTACAGCAGCGCTGGTACAACCAGGGCGTCAAAACGCCGCTGCAGATTCGCATGGGAATCAATACCGGGTTCTGTACGGTGGGATCCTTCGGTACCAGCCACTATATGGACTACACGGTGCTAGGAACCCACGTCAACCTTGCGTCGAGGCTTGAGTCAGCCGCTGAAGCAGGGGAAATTCTTATTTCCCATGAAACCTGGTCTTTGGTGAAAGATGTCATCCTCTGTCGCGACAAAGGGGAAATCACGGTGAAAGGCTTTAGCCACCCGGTGCGGGTTCACCAGGTCATCGACTTCCGCAAGGATCTTGGCAATAACCAGAGCTGGTTCGAAGAAAACACCATGGGTTTTTCCATGCATCTTGATCTTGAAAAAGTTCGCAATTACGAAAAAGAAAGAGTTCTGGAAATCCTGCAAAAAGCGGCCGATCGTCTGCGCGACAAGGTTATGTAGAGCCGCGGGCGCCCTTATTGGCGCGCTCCCCAGACTGCGGGGACAGGTCGTTCCGAGGAACTGCGGAACGGGTTGATGTCCAGCCCGCCCCGGCGCGTATAGCGCGCATACACCCAAAGATCTTCAAGTTCCGCCGTCTGCCACAGGTCGCCAAAAATGCGCTCGACACACTGTTCGTGAAAATCCTGATATTGCCGGTAAGAAACCAGATATGCCAGCAGACTTCGCGGATCTATTTTCTGACCCCGGTAACCGATCCATATACTCGCCCAATCTGGCTGACCTGTCACAGGACAATTGGTTTTTAAAAGGTGACTGACCCACACACGCTGATCATGCCCTTCTGCAACCTTTAACAATTTCCGCTCTGGCTGAAATATCGGTTCCCGCAATTCATTCACGTCCAGCAGTTCGCCCAGACTTTGGTGTTGGCCTTGCCGCTGGACCCAGGCGTCCAGCGTGAAAAGTTCTGCAGTGACATTCCCGGTGGCGACACTGCCCAGATCCCGGGCGAGAGTTTCCTGCAACTCGCTCCAGCTGGAAAGGCGGGTCTGGTTAAAAGAATTCAGATAGTACTTAAACGATTTGGACTCGATAATATTGCGGCTGCCTGCCGGAAAACTGAACTCGGCCACCGCAACCTGCGGTTTGCCGGTTCCGTCCAGCCAGCTCAGCTCGTAGGCTGTCCAGATATCGCGCCCGATCCATTTCAGAGCCGGCAGATCTTTACGCCCTATTTCTCGTGGAATAGGCTGTAACAGATACGGATCGTACTGATCAACATATTCCTGGTGTACGCCCAATGCGATGCCGTCAAAGTCAGTCATCAATACCTCTATGCGTGAAGGCGTTTGCCGCGTGCAAGCAAATACCAGCAGATCATGTGCAACAGAAAAATCAGTCCGCAGATTCCACTCATCGCGACTGAGATGTCCACGTCAGATATACCGAGAAATCCGAAGCGAAACGCATTGACCATATACAGAATCGGGTTGAACTGGGAAAGATTCTGCCAAAATTCAGGGAGCAACTGAATTGAATAGAATACGCCCCCCAGATAGGTTAACGGCGTTAACAGAAACGTGGGCAAAATGGAGATTTCGTCAAACGACGTCGCAAAAATGGCATTGATCAGCCCGGCAATGGAAAACAGGATTGAAGCAAGCAGCACGACAAGCACCGTCATGGCGATACTTTCGACCTGTAGCCGCACAAACCCCATGGAAACCGCGGTGACAATAAATCCCACTGCCAGTCCCCTTAACACGCCCCCGCATACGTAGCCCCACAAAATGATCAGGCTCGGTGTCGGGCTGACGAGTAATTCTTCCACGCTTTTATTGAATTTCGCGCTGAAGAAAGAAGACGCTACATTGGAAAACGAATTGTTGATGACTGCCATCATGATAAGACCAGGCACGACGAAGGACATGTAGTCGAAACCTGACATGTGTCCGATCCGTGAACCGATCAGCTTTCCAAAAATGACAAAATATAACGCCATGGTTATCACTGGTGGAATCAAGGTCTGCAGCCAGATGCGGGCAAACCGTTTTACCTCTTTGCGAACAATCGTGCTGAACGCGACCCACTGCTGCTGTGCATTCATCGGTTTGTACCTCTGCCAACACCAGGATCTGTCGCATCGTGCCGGTTCACGAGGGAGACAAACAGTTCCTCCAGCCGGTTAACCTTGTTACGCATGCTGATGACTTCAATATTCAACCCGGACAAACCGGCGAACAATTCATTCAGTGATTGACCTTTCTCCACATCCGCTTCGAGCGTCCGGGCATCACGGCGGATCAGCAGGTAGCCGCTGATCGACGGTGCCACTGCGAGATCCTCGCGAAGATCCAGGACAAAGACCTCGCGGTTCAATTTTTTAAGCAAACTTTTTACGCTGGTGTTTTCGATAATCTCACCCTTGTTGATGATGGCGATATTCCGGCACAGCTGCTCAGCTTCTTCCAGATAGTGGGTCGTTAATATGATGGTTCTGCCCTGCTCGTTAATCTCTTTCAGAAACTCCCACATAGAGCGGCGCAGTTCAATATCGACGCCGGCGGACGGTTCATCAAGAATCAGAATATCCGGCTCATGGACCAGCGCCCGGGCCACCATCAAGCGGCGTTTCATGCCTCCGGACAACATGCGCGACGGCGCTTTGCGCTTTTCCCACAGCCCTAGCTGGCGAAGATAGCGCTCGGCGTTCTGCGCCGCCCGGCGGCGGCTTAATCCGTAATACCCAGCCTGGTTAAGAACGATATCGAGCCCGTTTTCAAAGAGGTTGAAATTCACTTCCTGAGGCACTATTCCGAGGCGCTGCTTGGCCAGGGAAAACTGCGTGTCAATATCGTGCCCGAACACCGAAACTTTGCCGGACGTTTTCCGAACCAAAGAACTCAAGACTCCGATGGTTGTAGATTTCCCCGCACCATTGGGACCAAGCAGAGCAAAAAAATCTCCCGGGGATACATCCAGATCAATGCCGTTGAGTGCGGGCGTCGCGTCGGCATATATTTTTCGCAAGCCGCGAATAGTAATGGCGCTGGGTTCTGTTGAGGACATGGTTGCCTTTCGCCTGCTGACCGGGGGCGGTCACTTTAGCAAAAGGCCGCGTGGTGTCACAGGGTGTAAAGCCCCGGATGCAATATTCACGGCTACCGCTCTTGCCAATGCAGAAATTTATTTTGAGTCATGGAAGACCCTGGGCTGCCAGAGATACGATCAAAACCGCAGGTAGCAACCGATGGCTTCCAGCTGTTTCCGCAGAATTTCGAGGATATAAAACGAGAAAAGGCGCTGACATGCATCTCTGCACAGCAGCACCTTTTAAAATTTGGAGCGGGAAACGAGACTCGAACTCGCGACCCCGACCTTGGCAAGGTCGT
>CAZXLJ010000018.1:36353-38483 GCA_964641175.1 uncultured Cellvibrionaceae bacterium | reverse complement strand
GAGGAGAATAGAATGGAAACCCAGGAACTACATCGAGGCAGATTGATCGATCATATCCAGCTGGTGGTACGAGACCTGTCGGCCGCCCGCCAGTTTTATTCCGCAATCTTTGCAAGCCTGAACATTCCCATCGGCGGGAGTGGCGACAGCTACTTCTGGGCGGATGAACTGTTTATTTCCTCTGCCGACAGCGAAGCCGCGCAGGGCGCCTTGACAGGCAGACATCACCTTGCATTTCAGGCATTGAATCGGGAAATGGTTGATTCGTTTTATAAAGCGGCTCTGGCCAGCGGCGGCAAGGATAACGGGGCGCCAGGTGAACGCGTTTACCATCCGGGTTACTACGCCGCATTTGTTCTCGACCCGGATGGCAATAATATTGAGGCTGTTTATCACGGCGAAGCGAATCGTAGCGCGCCATCGGTCCATATTACTTTCTAACGCTGCCTGGATGACGAGTCAGTCATGCTCGGGTGGCAGCCCGCGAACCGTCAGTGCAATAAGCCGCACACGCGGCCCGGTACGTATATCCCTGCAACGCATACGGACCACACCTTTCTCAGGCAGACACGATGAAATACCAGGCACTGGACGAACATTTGCGGCTTAACGGCACCTGGATTCAGCTGCATTTGAACGAAGATGGGGTTGATTACCCCACTGAGGGTCCAAGCGCCGGGTCGACTGCCGAGTTCAATAACGGGAATTTTACGGTTCGATCCGCCGAGGGTGACTGTCTGCTCGAAGGAACCTACAGGATCGACCCGGCCCCGGACCCCGCGGAAATTGACTGGACAGATTCCTCGGGAGACGACGCCGGCAAGCTGTTTCGGGCGATTTATAGATTAACCGAAACCACTTTCACGTTTTGTGCTGCTGACGAAGGGCTGGCCAGGCCGAAAGCTTTTGAGCCGCAAAAAGGGTATACGATACGGCGCTTTGCACGCCATGAAGCCTGATCGCACAGGGGCCGGAAGTCGAGTTAATGAGATCACGCAAGGGGTTCGTTGATGAGCCGGTCGTTTACGTGGGTACAGCACAGCGGAAAAGCCGGGCAGCTCCGCCAAACAGGAAAACGAAAACACCATTCAGGATAATCAACTCGAGGGGCCCGCTCCATGGCTCACCCAACCCGGCCATCACCGCAAACGCTCCAACTGCCGCCAGCAAGAGAGCCACTACAAACATCGCTCGAGCCATTCCGGCCGGACGAAACCGCGCGATCGTGGCGCCCACGAATCCTGAAGCCGCCACCCCCAGATACAGGATGTTCGCCCGGTTCCCGTCTTCACCGATAATGCCCACACCGAGACTGAGCCAGATCAGCGCCAGCGTCGCTCCGGCCGCCAATACCATTGCCCCGCGGTAGCAAACCTTCTTATTCGCGTTAATCATCAACTACTCCTCCCCTTGCCCCGCACGTACCGGCAGTTGCCGGCGATCGGACGACTGGGGTGAGGGCAACGGCTGTTCCGTACTTTGCGTGAACTGGGTGGCACCTTCCGTTGCATGCAACTGCCAGATCTCCACTGGTACGCCCTGATCATCCAGTACCACCAGCCCGATGCCCGCTTCGTTTTTCAACCGCTCGCCGGCCTCCCGACCGCTCGGCAAACGCGGGGAGACCCGCATCCGGCGGCGCTTGGTAAACCAGTTAAGGGGCGACCAGGGCGCGTAGAGCCAGCGGTTCAGCCGGTCCAGCCATTCAAGCAGATCTTCGGGAAACTTGTTTTTGATACCGCTACTGGTGATTTGCCAGACTCGCGGACTCTCCGGCCGATTGCGCAGACGGACATCGTAGACGAACGAATAGTGCACATCGCCCGACAGGATGACGAAGTTCTGCGGCGTGCCTTTATGCCGGAAAATGTTGAACAGGCTGTAAGCGGTCCCCTGGTGCGCCATCCAGTTTTCAGCATCCACCACGAGAGGCTGACCAAACCAGGTGAAAATTTTCTGGATGGCTTCAATCAGCTTCACCCCGAACATGGGCGTTGCCGACACTACAATGACCGAATCCTTGCCTAACAAACTTTGCTGAAATTCCATTAATGCTTCCCAGTCCATCAGCCCGGACGGCCGGCGCGGTGACACTTCGCTGCGCCATCGGCGAGTGCGCGTGTCGAGCAC
>CAZXLJ010000018.1:35115-36253 GCA_964641175.1 uncultured Cellvibrionaceae bacterium | reverse complement strand
AAGCGTTCTATCAATGCCTCGTTGGCCTTGGTATCCGGCAGCAGATTCTGCCGGCGATAATAGGCGTCCGGGTGGCGCCGCAGGACCTGGCTGTCATCAGCACTGCTGCCATGCAACACTTCATCAAATAGACCCAGCCGTTCGATCAAACCATGAATCGCCCGCAGCATGGGCCCCGCGACGTCATCTGCGTAGATCTGGTCCCCTGTCATCAACAGCAACGCGGGGCGGCGGGCGATGTCGTTACCAATATCATGCAGTTCCCGATCTATGCGGGCCAGGCCATCGGCGGCGGGGTGATGCGGGCGCCGGCAGGAACCATGCAGCACCCGGTCGATCCGACTCTTGACCACGAACTCCGGATATTCCTTCTCCGGCAAACACAGGTGGGGTGCCCATTCCTTTGTCCACTGAAAGGCGGTGCCCGCATCGACCCCTATGTCGTAACCAATCCGGGTATCGTGCAGCAACGGCTCGTCTAGAGGCACATTAACAAGGTGGATGCAGGCGTGTCTGCCGATCTGTATCCGCTGTACCTCCTCACTCAGCGCCCGGTCCGTCAGAACTGCGCCATCGTGCCCATATAGAACCAGGCGCAAATCCACAGACTGCCGACATACCATCCAGAGTACCAGCTGTCCGGGTGCAAGATGTCGTAAGATCGGCCCGGCAAGAACAAGCGGCAGGTCCGCCTTCTCGTCATCGCCGCTGCTTGCAGGGTTCACGTGCTTAGCCGCCTTTAGCCGGGCTCCCGGCTCCATTTGATCTGAAATTCAATTTCTTCGTCCTCATCGGAGCGCTCATGCTCGAGCGAGAACTCCGCGCGGACGGGCACGCGAATGCGCTCGCCGGCGATGCTTATTTCAAAGCGTTCCTCATTCTCGATCGCGTCCGCCAGGCGGCGCAGCTTTGCCACGAAATCCGCCTTGGGGTAATTCTTCTCGACATCACGTGCCTTTTTGTTCGCCATAACCTGACCTCACATTAGAGTATTTCGATACCTTCACACTTGTACGGTCCAATGTAGGTATCCTCTTGCAGGACTTTTCCGTTGAGATCGAAACAGAACAAAAACGATTCGGTCCGGTCGCCGATCTCGATGCTTTTCAGTCCTACACACTCGTCCGGATGCCCCGGC
>CAZXLJ010000018.1:0-35015 GCA_964641175.1 uncultured Cellvibrionaceae bacterium | reverse complement strand
GCTTGCGTTTCCTGCCGTGACTGCCCACCACCAGCTCATCTCCGTACAAGGTAGCCCACTCGCTTTTAAAACCCTTGAACGCCTCGTCACCGCTGCCTGCCATCAGGATTTGCCGCGGGACCAGCTGGCCTTCGGCGCGAATTTCGCAAACCAGACCCGTGCGGTCATCGAAAGTCATCAGACGGTCGCCGAACATTGCCAGTTCAGAAAACTCGGCGCCGCGGCCGCCCTCGGCAAATAAGCTCAACAAGCGCAGCTCACCACCCTCCTCGGGCGGTATCACTTCCAGCTCATAACGCGGCTGCCCGGTGTTACTGTCAACCCTGCGCTTGAGCCGGCCATACATCAGTGTGGATCCCCAGGCCACAGTCCCGTCCTCCAGTTCTATCTGCGCCGCCCGGTCTTCATCGGTAATGATCGCCAGTCGGTATTCACTGGTCTGGCTGCTGTAGCGCTCAAGTCGCTGAATATCCGCCTGCCGCCTGTTCATAGCCCCTCCTGAAAATGACAGCCACCTTACGCGTCTGCGTGCTCACCGGCAAATGGTGGAAACAATTATTGAGAGACCGTCATGGCCGGGAGATATGTGCACGCTTTGCCCCGGATACAAGTTTGTGACAACCGGATCAGAATGCTGCGTAGCCGGCTTGCTGTCGCGCCAGTTAAGGGCGTGCGATCCCACCTCCGCTCCCTTCTGGCGCGTGTCGCTTGCCGGCGCGCCGCTTCAATAAGGTGCAGCGTCGAACCAATTTTCCGGCGGGCGAAAAATTCTGAATAAACACGCGCCTCTACGAATTGATCATGACTTCTTTGAATGCACTGTTTTAGCCAGGCATTCTGGCACATTACTTGATCTGCCACTGTCACCGATCTTCGGCGATCAGTCATTCACGCAGTTATCTGCTGCATTTTATCGCAGCCCGATATTGCCACTCTCGTGCGGGCTAAGTGCCAGCGTTTCACACTTCAGGAAAATGTTCGATGCGTAACCCCAAAAATACTGCTGCAGAAAATGGAGTAACCCCCGGCGCGGATAGCACACCGTCAATTGACCGACGGAACCTCTTGAAAACCGCTTCGACCCTCGGCGGAATTTCTTTGCTCAGCCCCTTCAATCCATTAATGCGCAGCATTGCCTGGGCGGCTGATGGTGGTGGGCCTGAAGTCAAAACCGCAAAACTGGGATTTATTGCATTAACGGACGCCGCGCCATTATTCGTTGCGTTGGAAAAGGGTTTTTTCAAAAAGCACGGTATGCCGGATGTCGAAGTGCTGAAGCAATCCTCCTGGGGCACGACCCGCGATAATCTGGTATTAGGATCGGCAAAAAACGGCATAGACGGTGCGCATATTCTTACGCCTATGCCTTACCTGATTTCCTCCGGCGCAATGACCTCCAACAACATCCCGACGCCGATCCAGATTCTGGCGCGTCTTAATCTTGCCGGCCAGTGCATTTCCGTCGGCAAGGAATATATGAATCTGAAACTGGGCACCGACTCCAAACCGTTTAAAGCAGCACTGGAAGCCAAAAAGGCGTCCGGCAAGCCGATCAATGCAGCCATGACCTTCCCCGGCGGCACGCACGATTTGTGGATACGTTACTGGCTGGCCGCTGGCGGTATCGATCCCAACAAGGATATTTCCACCATCGTGGTGCCCCCGGCGCAAATGGTGGCGAACATGAAAGTTGGCAACATGGATACCTTCTGCGTTTGCGAGCCCTGGAATGAACAGTTGATCAATCAGAAAATCGGTTATACCGCGCTGACCACGGGTGAACTGTGGAAAAATCATCCGGAAAAATCTTTCGCGCTGCGGGCGGATTACGTCGAAAAATATCCGAAAGCCACCCAGGCGCTGACCATGGCGGTGATGGAAGCGCAAATGTTCTGTGAAAAGGCAGAAAACAAAGAAGAAGTCGCGCGCATCTGTTCCTCCCGTCGCTGGATGAATGCCCCTTACAACGATGTTATCGAACGCATGAAAGGCAATTTTGATTACGGAACCGGCAAGGTGGTCAACAACAGTGAATTTCAGATGCGGTACTGGAAGGATCAGGCGTCCTACCCGTTTAGAAGCCATGAACTCTGGTTCCTCACCGAGGATATCCGCTGGGGCTATCTGCCGGCGAGTACCGACACAAAATCTTTGATCGATAAAGTAAATCGGGAAGACCTCTGGCGTCAGGCCGCAAAAACGTTAGGCGTCGCCCAAAGCGATATTCCGGCAACCACTTCCCGCGGCGTCGAAACATTTTTTGATGGAAAAGTCTTTGATCCTGAAAATCCGAAGGCCTACCTGGATTCGCAGACCATTAAATATCTCAGCTAACGGAAACCTGCCACTTCCAACCCCACCAGGAGATTCCTATGAATTCGACCATCCGCTTGCGGGAAGTCAGCAGCAAACCGCTTTCGGTCGTGACCGACCGCAAGCCTGCTGCCCAGGCGCATCCCGAGAACCGTTCACCCGCGAAACCAGTTCGGTCCAGCGCGGAAAACCCATCACCAGAATCTGCATCAGTAAAACCGTCGATCTCGGGCCCCGGCTTTTTGGCTCGAACAGGAGAAGGCTTCAAAAATCAGGTGGTGCCGCCTGTCGTCGTTCTGTTTTTACTGGTCGGCCTTTGGCAAATGCTCTGTTCTACACCAGGCTCCGCCCTGCCCTCCTTTACGCAGATGATCTCTGATACGCGCGAACTGATACTGCATCCCTTTTACAACAACGGTGGCAATGACGTTGGTCTGGGCTGGCAGATACTGGCGAGTCTCGAGCGGGTCGCATTCGGCTACAGCCTCGCCGTCATAGCAGGCATTGCCCTGGGCGTTCTGGTGGGTCAATCCACCTGGGCGATGCGCGGCCTTGACCCGATTTTCCAGGTACTGCGCACCGTCCCGCCTCTGGCGTGGCTGCCACTTTCCCTGGCGGGTTTTCAGGACAGCAATCCGTCCGCTATTTTCGTTATTTTCATTACCGCTATCTGGCCAATCATCATTAACACGTCGGTCGGTGTCCGCAATATTCCGGAAGATTATCGCAATGTTGCACGGGTCGTTCATTTAACGGGTCTGGGATATTTCTGGAAAATCATGCTGCCCGCAGCCGCGCCTTACATATTCTCCGGATTGAGAATTGGGGTGGGCTTGTCGTGGCTGGCTATCGTCGCGGCAGAAATGCTGGTCGGTGGTGTCGGCATCGGCTTCTTTATCTGGGACGCGTGGAATTCTTCATTGATGAGCGACATTATTCTCGCGCTTATCTATGTCGGCATTGTGGGTTTCATTCTGGATCGGCTGGTCGCCTATGCAGGCAATTTTATTACTCGCGGAACTTCCGCAAGCTGAGGGGTTTAATATCATGGCGTCGAGCTATCTTCAGATCGAAAACCTGGACATGACGTTCAGTAGCGGCAGTAACTCCAGCAACGTGCTGCGGGATATTAACCTGAGGGTCGATCGTGGCGAATTTATTTCCATCATTGGCCACTCCGGCTGCGGAAAATCCACCGTTCTCAACATTGTGGCGGGATTGCTGAAGGCCACCGGCGGCGGCGTCATTCTCGATGGGAAGGAAGTCAATGAGCCGGGTCCTGACCGCAGCGTGGTGTTTCAAAACCATTCGCTGCTGCCATGGCTAACGGTTTATGAAAATGTTGCGCTCGCTGTGGATCAGGTCATTGGCCGCAAGAAATCCAGAAGCGAGCGCCATGACTGGGTAATAAAAAACCTCGAAATGGTGCATATGGGACAGGCGCTTCACAAGCGCCCTGGTGAAATTTCCGGCGGCATGAAACAGCGCGTCGGCATTGCCCGCGCACTGGCGATGGAACCCAAGGTACTCCTTCTGGATGAACCCTTCGGCGCACTGGACGCGCTGACGCGGGCAAAACTTCAGGATGAAGTCATGCGCATCCAGATCGAACTGCAGAACACTGTGCTGATGATTACCCACGACGTGGACGAGGCGGTACTTCTGTCAGATCGCATTGTGATGCTCACCAACGGCCCGTCTGCCACCATCGGGGAAATCATCGACGTACCCCTGCCCCGGCCGCGCCTGCGCGTCGATCTGGTCGAAGACCCGACCTACCTGCGCTGCCGTTCCGCCGCGCTCAAGTTTCTTTATGAGCGGCATAGTGCGCAGGCTGTTGCGGTGGCCTAAGGAACGTCTGATTAAGTCCGCATAGCGATGCAAGCCCCGTGGGGTACGGCCGGCTAGGTGCGGCCGGCCAGGTGCGGCCAAATTGGACCGACGCTGTTCGGACTTGATCAGAGGTTCCCTAAATCGATAACTGAATTCACCCGGTCCAGAAGACATTGACCTCCGTAAATGCCGTTTATAGTCGAATTACAATCCGACGCAACCGATGTGAGATGGACCTCTTCCGCCCCAGGAGGCTCAATGTCTTGGACAATCGAACCGGATTGGGAGCCGGATGATCCTTCTTTGCCCAACGATCAACTGGTGGTGTACGACGATCTGCGCCGGCGCTGTCCGGTTGCCTTCAGCGAGCGTCACCAGTGGTCGCTGTTGCGTCATGGAGATGTTCTGGCGGTCGCTCGGGACCATCACAATTTCAGCAACGTGGTGTCGGCTCACCTGTCCGTCCCCAATGGCATGGACCCGCCTGAACACACGCCCTTCCGTGCAGCCATCGACCCGTTCTTCGATGCGGATTCCATGGGTCGGTTCGAACCACGCTGCCGTGCGGTGGCCCGACAACTGGTGGAGAATCTTGCGAACGATTCGGATATCGAGACTATGGAATGCCTCGCCCGACCCTACGCCGCCCAGGCACAGTGCGCGTTTCTGGACTGGCCGGCCAGCCTGCAGGACTGGCTCATCCAGTGGATGTGTGAAAACCGCGCCGCCATGTTCCGCCAGGACCGCGAAGCCCTGTCCCACCTGGCAGAGATCTTCGATCACCGCCTCAACGAACTGCTAGACGCTCACCGCCACAATCAGGACATCCATCCCAATCAAGACGTCACTAATCGAAACACTAATCGAGACACCCACGATAAATACACCAATCAAGACACCCATGACAGTGAGTCTAATCACGACACACACGATAAACGCTCCAACCGAGACACCCACCACAACGAAAGCAATATCCCGAACAACAACCCGGACACCCACAGCGATTGCACTTACCGGCTGCTGTCAGTGCGAATTGACAGCAGGCCGCTGACAAACCGGGAAATCATCAGCATTCTGCGGAACTGGACAGCGGGGGAGATTGGCACGATTGCCGCCTCAGTGGGAGTCCTGCTGGCTTTTCTGGGCCGCGAGCAATCCGTGCAGGCTACGTTGCGCGCGTCGCCCGAGAGATTGCCGGAAGCCATCGATGAGATCCTGCGGATTGACGGACCGCTGATCGCAAACCGCCGAGTGGTGCGCAACGGCTGTCGCCTGGGAGATCGCGAGATTCCCGCCAGTGCGCGGCTATCCCTGTTCTGGGCAGCTGCCAACCGCGATGAAGCCGTGTTTCCCCAGCCGGACAAATTCAAGTGGGATCGTCCCCGTGCCGATAATCTTCTCTATGGTGCCGGTGTGCATGTTTGCCCGGGAGCGCCACTGGCGCGGCTGGAATTGCAGGTGATTCTTGAAGAAATACTGAGGGCGACCCGCGCCGTTGAGCTGTCCACAGAACGTCCACCCACTCGCGCCCGCTTTCCGTCGGGCGGTTTCGAGCAGGTGTTCGTTCGACTGTATCGGTAATCAGACGACGATTTTCTAGTCGGTTGCGTTCGGGTTACGGCCTTTCTGCATGGGCATCAACGAATCGGAATGATCAGCATGTCGGTTTCAAGTTCCCGCAGCGCCTGCTCTGTGACGCTGCCGAGCAGCCATCGAAGCCCCTCGTGACCCTGGGTTCCCATGACCACCAGATCCGGCTGCTGCGACTCAACAAGTTGCCGGATAACCTCGAAGGGCTTGCCCTCGCCAGCGATGCAGCGCACGATGGATGTCTGTAATTCCGGCAATTCCTTGATCTCGCTCAGTCTCTGAAGAGCATCCTCCTGAGTAGCGATGTAGCGCCGCCGCCGGGCTTCATCCTGAACACCAGCATAATCCAGCAAGTCGCCGGGAATGGGCGTAAACGCGTGGGCCAGGATTACGTTTTTGTTGGCGAACAGCTCCAGGCGTTCACCGGTTTGCAGTATCTGGTGGCCGGTGGATTCCGTCAGATCAAGGGCTACAAGAATCTTTTCGTAAGGTCTGGAAGCGAGGTTTTTCACACACAGGACCGGGGCCCGGCGCGCACGCATGACGCGTTCTATCGTCGTGCCGGTAAATACATTTTGTTTCTGCCGCCGATTTCCGCCCATTATCAGCAGTTCGATATTCCTGCTCTCAATTTCCTCCAGGATGGCCGCCACTATCCCGCCGGTGCGCACCAGGGTCTCCCCCTGACCCAGATGAGGCGCCAGATCAGCCAGTTGTTCACTGATTTCCGCCCGGGCGCCGGACTCGATCACGGCGCGTATCCTTTGCGGGAAATCTTCATCGATGACGTAAAGCACCGGCAGAGTGACGCCAATGTTGCGCGCAATTTCGACGCCTCGCTGCAGTGCCAGCCGGGACCGATCCGACAAATCGGAAGCAACCAGAATATTCATCAGAAACTCCGTTTTAATCTCAGTAAACAGTGCCGAAGGTTACCATAGCGGCGCCAGTCCGGGCCGTACCCGGCACGCCCGATACGGTCGGATGAACGTCCACCCTCGCCATTGCGTATACAACCGCGAACCAAAAACCGTCAGGTGTGTTATGGATTACCGCATTGATCAAGACTCGCTGGGCGAAATTCGCGTGCCGGCGGACAAGTACTGGGGACCGCAGACGCAACGATCGCTGGAGAACTTTGCCATCGGCCGCGACGTCTTTGAACCGAAATTCATTCATGCCCTGGCGCTGATCAAGGTGGCAGCGGCCAAGACCAGCGTGATGATGGGGCGTCTGCCAAGGGATATCGGCGAGCTGGTGGCTCAGGCCGCTCGCGAAGTGCAGTCGGGGCAATGGGATGCCCAATTCCCGCTTTCGGTCTGGCAAACCGGCAGCGGCACCCAGACCAACATGAACATGAACGAGGTCATTGCCAACCGCGCCAACGAGCTGGCGGGCGGCATGCGCGGTAGTAACAAACCCGTGCATCCGAACGATCACGTTAACCTTTCCCAGTCCTCCAACGATATCTTTCCCACGGCCATGCACGTCGCCAGCGTTCTGCAGTTTCGCGAACATCTGCTCCCGGCTCTGGAGGAACTGATCAAGGCCATCGAAGCCAAGTGCCATGACTTCGCTGACGTCGTCAAAATCGGGCGCACGCACATGATGGACGCCACACCGATGACCCTGGGTCAGGAGTTTTCCGGTTATCGCGCCCAGCTCAACTATGCACGCACCCAATTAATCGACGCGGAGAAAAACCTGATGGCGCTGCCGATCGGTGGAACCGCAGTAGGCACGGGTTTGAACGCCCCGGAAGGCTGGTCGGAGCAGGTGACCCTGCGCATCGCGGAAATCACCCAGCTACCCTTCACCAGCGCCGAAAACAAATTCATGGCCATGTCGGCACACGATGCGCTGGCGGGATTCAGCGGCGCCTTGAAGCAGCTGGCCAATGTGCTGCTGGTGATCGGCAATAATCTGCGTCTGCTGGCCAGTGGCCCGCGCTGCGGTCTGGCGGAAATCCGCCTGCCGGCCAATGAGCCCGGCAGCTCGATCATGCCGGGCAAGGTCAATCCCACCCAGATCGAAGCACTTACCATGGTGGCCGCCCAGGTGATCGGTAACGATCATGCCGTCAATGTCGGTGCGACCCAGGCCAACCTGCAGCTGAACGTGTTCAAGCCTCTGATCATTCACAACATCCTCCGATCCATCGGCCTGCTCAGCGATGCCGTCTGCAGTTTCACCGAACACTGCGTGGTCGGCATTGAAGCCAACCATGCTGCCATAGAACGGCACTTGCAGCAAAGTCTGATGCTGGTCACGGCGCTGACGCCCCGTCTCGGCTATGACAAGGCGGCCGCCATCGCCAAACAGGCATTTGACGAGGACAAAACCCTCTTGCAAGTCATTCTCGAGCAACGCTTGCTGGAGCCCGAAGAAGCGGTGCAATTGCTCGATCCGCGCAAAATGCTGGGCAGTCGGACCTGAGTGCCCCTGGCAGGGCCGCCCCGCCCGAGCGGATGGCCTCCTGACTTCGCCGCAAGATCCGGGTCGGCATAACCACGGCGTTGGCGTACCATGACGGGCAGTTCCCATGCCACCAGGTACTCCGATGACAGGCTTAACAATGAGTTCGCTGACGCACCCGGTTGAGCCGGCAGCCAGCGAAGACTACACCCGCATTACCCGCGCCATTACCTACCTGATTGAGCACGCCGCTGAGCAGCCGGGGCTGGATCAGCTGGCGGCACATCTGCAACTGAGTCCATTTCATCTCCAGCGACTGTTCAGCCGCTGGGCTGGCACTACTCCCAAGCGGTTTCTGCAGGTCGTCACCCTGGAACGCGGCAAACAGCTGCTGGATCAGTCCCGGTCCCTGCTGGAGGTCTCCCTTGCCCTCGGACTGAGCGGCAGCTCCCGGCTGCACGACCATTTTGTCACCCTCGAGGCCGTTACGCCGGGGCAATACAAATCCCGCGGTCAGGGCATCGAGATCTGCTACGGCGTCCACCCCACGCCCTTTGGTGAAATGTTCATCGCCACCACGCCCAGGGGTATCTGCCGCGCTACATTTCTCGACCCGGACGATCTCGCGGGTGCGCTACATGAGCTGGTTCGCAGCTGGCCTGCGGCAAGCGTGCGCCGGGATGACGCGGGCACCCAGGCCATCGCCAGGGCAGTCTCAACCAGAGGCGCCGGGGCCGCGTCAGGGCCAATGCCCGTCTTCGTCAGCGGTACCAATTTTCAGGTCGCCGTCTGGCGCGCCTTACTGGAAATTCCCCCGGGCATGGTTATCAGCTACTCAGCTCTCGCCAGCGCCCTCGGTTACCCCAAAGCCTCCCGCGCCGTAGGCAACGCCATCGGCGCGAACCCGGTGGCAATGCTGATCCCCTGTCACCGGGTGATCCAGCAAAGCGGCGCCCTCGGCGGTTATCGCTGGGGAACGGTCCGCAAACAGACGATCCAGGCATGGGAGCGATTGCAGGCCGAATGACGACGGGTTCCGGTCACGGAATCTTCGTCGTTTTGTCATCCAACCTCCCCTCAATCGTCACAAACGCGCTCGACAATCACAGGACTCCAGGGGTCGTCGCCATCGACGGTCTCTACCCGTATCTGTCGAGGACTCGTGATGACTGATTCAAAAAGTGACCGAAGAAGTTTTCTCAAGCATTCCAGCCTGGCGTTTGGCGCGGCGGCGTTTGGCGGTCTTCCCCGTCCGGCTGGCGCAAGTGCCCCTTCCATAATCACCTCAGAGCGTTCCCGTCCGCTGCTGGAACAAGGTCTTCAGCTGGGGGATGTCACCGCTGAGCGCGGCATGGTATGGAGCCGCTCGGACCGGCCTTCGCGCATGCTGCTTGAATACAGCTATGACGACTCATTCAGGCATTCTCGCGTCGTCCGCGGTCCCTATGCGCTGGACAGGACAGACTTTACGGCGCGAGTCGATCTCACCGGCCTGTTACCGGATCGGGACGTCTTTGTGCGGGTGCGTTTCGAAGACCTGCATAACCACCGCGCCCTGAGCGAGCCTGCTGACGGCCATTTCCGGACCGCTCCGGTGCACGCCACACGTGACCTGCATTTTCTGTGGTCTGGCGACACAGCCGGTCAGGGCTGGGGAATAAATCCGGATATCGGCGGCATGCCCATTTACGCTGCCATGCGCCAGGAACAACCCGATTTTTTCATCCACTGCGGTGACACCATTTACGCCGACGGCCCAATCTCCGAATACCAGCAGGCGGAAAACGGGGCCATGTGGCGCAATCTCGTCACCGAAGAAGTGAGCAAGGTCGCGGAGACTCTCGCGGAGTTTCGTGGCCGCTACAAGTACAACCTGCTCGATGACTCCGTTCGGGCCTTCAATGCAGAAGTCCCGCAGATCTGGTTATGGGACGATCACGAGGTGGTCAACAACTGGTCTGACAGCAAAGATCTCAGTGACGACGATCGCTATACAGAAAAAAATGTGCCGCTGCTGATCGCGCGTGGCGGCACCGCATTCACAGAGTACGCACCGCTGCGACCCTGGTCGGCACAAGAACAGGATCGAATCTACCGGCATATTCCGTACGGCAGACTGGCAGATCTGTTCGTGCTCGACATGCGCAGCTATCGCGGCCCGAACACGGCGAACGATCAGACGGAGCCGGGTACCGCGACACGCTTTTTCGGTGAGCCGCAGCTGCAGTGGATCAAGCGCGCGCTGCGCGAATCAAAAGCCGTCTGGAAGATCATTGCCGCGGACATGCCCATTGGCCTGATGGTCCGCGACGGCGCGGAACACTTCGAGAACATGGCCAATGGCGACGGCGCGCCGCGGGGGCGGGAGCTGGAAATGGCGGAGCTGCTGCGCTATATCAAGGACCATCACATCGATAACGTGGTCTGGCTCACCGCCGATGTCCACTACTGCGCGGCTCACCATTACCAACCGGAACGTGCCGCGTTCAAGCACTTCGAACCATTCTGGGAGTTTGTCGCCGGCCCGCTCCATGCCGGCAGTTTCGGTCCGAGCGAACTGGACAATACCTTCGGTCCGAAAGTCGTCTTCCACAAAGCACCCCCAGCTGCCAACTATTCGCCTCTGGCCGGATTTCAGTTTTACGGCGACGTGCAGGTGGATGCCCGTTCTGCGGAGATGACAGTGAGCCTCAAAGATATCGAGGGTACGAAAGTGTTTAGCCAGACTTTGCAACCCGCCCCCGTTCGAGGGCGCGGACACAGGCATATTTGAAGTCTTCACGATCCTGGCGATCAAGGTTCTGCAACACCGAGACGGCAAACCGGCGCCGCGACCGGGCCGGGGATGACCACCTCTGGGGTCTCCCCGTCATCGTTTCCAGCGTCGCGTGCATGGATGGGTGTCTATAATCAGGGCTGGACATACTCCAGGCCAGGCACCCATCATTACCGACATGCATGCATTGCTGATCGATCTCAACAATTTCTCCAGATATCCCACCCTGTCGGTGGGGTATCTGACCGCAATTTTACGATCCGGCGGAACGGAAGTTGAGGTGCTGTCGCCCCTGTCCTTCGGAGTTCACGGCTTTCCCCGGCAGGTCAGGGAAAAGCCGTGGCAGCGCTATCATCACTTTCTTGGTCACTGGAGCGCCGTGACCTCGCTGAAACCGGTCAATTTCGCACGAGCGCGGCTAAAGCAGCGGCGTCAGGCTATCAGCCCGGACGAAGTCGCTCTGATCCTTGATGCCGTTGACAAGTCTCTGGCCCACAACCCTGCGGTGGTGTTGATTTCCGCTTACACCATGTATCTGGAAGTCTGTGTTGCAATCGGCAGTCGGTGCCGCGCCCGGAATATTCCCGTGATTGTTGGCGGCAACAGTTTTGTGGTTCCGGAAATTGCTGCCACCTGGGCGGCCATCGGGGGAATATCGGCAGTCTTTTCCGGCGAGCCCGAAACAGTGCTCTGCGAGCTGGTGCAGCGGGTGAGCCGGGGCGAAGATGTCACCGACCTTCCGGGTGTCTACGCGCCCGACAAACGGAACGACTACACCGCCAGCCCCTTGACCCGCCTCGATGAAGTTCCGTTTCCGGATTTTTCCGATTTTCCGTGGGACTGCTACCCAAACCGGATTGTCCCGATAATGACCGGCCGTGGCTGCGAATGGGGGCGCTGTACTTTTTGCTCGGATGTCCTTACGTCCGCCGGCCGCACCTTCCGTTCCCGCAGTCTCGATAATGTCTTGCAGGAAATTGTCCACCAGCGCCACCGGTTCCAGAACGACCTGTTTGTCTTCCTTGATCTCAAACTGAACTCGGATCTGCACGTCTGGCGCGGGCTGGCTGAACAGTTGCCCACCGTCGCCCCGGGGATTCGCTGGACGGCCTCCATCCATGTGGATTCCCGTCAGGACAATGGCCTGTCCGCAGAAGATCTCCAGCGCGCCGCCCGGGCCGGCCTGGTACGAACCACCTGCGGTCTGGAATCCGGCAGCCGGGAAGTGCAAAGCAGTATGGCCAAGGGGGTGAATCTCGACCGCATCTCCAGTTTTATCAAGGCGGCGTTCGAAGCCGGGATCAGCGTGCGACTGACCTGCATCGTCGGTTATCCCTCGGAAGATGTCGACGACATTGATAAAACCGCCGAGTTTATCCGTCAGCACAGTCCCTACATCGAACGCGTCATGCTCAACCGCTTCTCCAACGCCCCGGGAACGCCCGTACAACGCTTGCTGGAGACAGAACCGGCGCGCTATCCCCACATCGCCGTGACCGATCTGGACACCGTCTATGCCGTTATGCCGCACCGCAATGCGCGGCTGTCGCAATTGCGCAATCTGCTCGCCACCTACAGGCTGATCCGGGAAGTCAATCGCATCAACTGCAAACCGCTGAGGCATGCAGCGCTGGAATTTGAAGGCGCGTTTTAGAATGGGAAACCATTCTTACCGGATTACATGAAATCTTAAAATACCAATAACCTGCTCGGCTTCGGTGACCACGTGGACCTGCCATTGGCCGATGGGCTCGTGGGGGAAATTGAGCTTGTGGGTCCATGCCCGGTAGCCGCCTTCGCGACCGCCGGTTATGCGCAAGGGGATGCGATCGACCTCCCGGCCATTGTGACGCCAGACGTGTTCGATGCGTTCGTTTAATCCGCGCGGTGCCCTGATAGCGGTATAGGCGTAAAGGCCGGCCTGCATCTGCTCGAGGGTAATCACTTCGAGCTTGTTGACCGGCGTGCGGGTTTGCGCCTCGATGGCATCGGTCACTGCAACTTCGGTCAAGCGCAACGCCGCCGATGGAATCCAGGGGCGCACCAGCAGCCCGCCCCCGCCCATGGCGGCTGCAAGAAAAATCGCCAGCAGGATTCGCTTCCACCAGCGCATCTGCAGTGAGCGGATGATTCCGGGTAAAGACAGCACCGTGGCGATTCCCCAGGCGTAGGTATACGTCTGCGGCGTAGGCAGCTGGAAAATAATCGGCAAGGCCGTTAACAGCACGGCGAACAGCGTCATGCTGTGAAATATGAAGTAAAGCCAGCGCCGCGGTGCCAGCCAGCGGTAATACAGGGGATCGATGATGGAGATGATCGCACCGGCAACAAGCAGGGTTGTGAATACCGGCTGACCGGTGTTCCATGATGTGGTCAGCAGAAAAAAGGGCACCACGAAGAACAGGCTTTCCTGATGCACCATCTGCGTGGCAAAACTCAATACCGGTGGGGGCAGCTCAATGTTGAACCAGGATAAAACGCCGCGCCGCAGCAGATTTTCAAGTGCCAGCCACACCCAGCTGATCAGCATCAGCACCGACACAATCTGGGCGAAGGCTTCCTGATCACGCTCTACCAGAAAAAAGCTCGCCAGACCCGAAACAAATCCGAACAGCGCAATTGCCCAGGGAAACCGGTTGATCAATCGCAACAGCCGCACCACAATCCACCGCAGCCACGACCATTTCGGAATTAGACTGAACAACCCACCTGCCGTTTGCATCACATGTTCCCGATCCGGACCAGGGCGCGACCTTACCACACACCCCTGCCGGTCGCGACCTCGTGGCGCGGCTCCCGGCCGGTTACCCGGCAATCTGGATTTCCGGCAGCGCGGGTGCGGTCAGATTGCTGCGCCATAGCGCCACCGCCACCCTGTGAGCCAGCTCTCGATAGAGCCACGCTGTTCTGCTCGCCGGTGCCTGGACCACAGTAGGTCTGCCGTCATCGGTATGCTCGCGGATCTGGCGTTCCAAAGGCAGAGAAGCCAGTACGGAAGTCTCATATTCCTCTGCGAGCCGGTGCGCGCCGCCACATCCGAAGATCGATTCTTCATGGCCACAGCGGGTGCAGACATGGGTCGCCATGTTCTCCACGATACCCAGAACCGGAATATTGACCCTGGCGAACATCTCGAGCCCCTTGCGAGCATCGGCCAGCGCCATCTCCTGGGGCGTGGTCACGACGATACCCGCCGATACCTGGACCTTCTGGGCGAGCGATATGTGAATGTCCCCGGTGCCCGGGGGCATGTCGACAACCAGATAATCCAGCGCCCCCCAGGCGGTCATTTCCAGCAGTTGTTGCAACGCTTTCACCGCCATCGGGCCGCGCCAGATGACCGGACCGGTCTGTTCCATCAAATAAGCCACGGACATGGTCGCAAGACCGAACCGGTACACCGGCTGCAACTGCGTTGCATTCACCATTTCCGGCCGCAACTCCGGCGCAATGCCCAGCATGGTGGGCAGACTGGGTCCGTAGATATCGGCATCGAGCACCCCTACTTTTGCGCCTTCCGCGCTGAGCGCCAGAGCCAGGTTGATAGCGGTGGTTGATTTACCCACGCCGCCCTTGCCGGACGCGACCAGTAACACGTTTCTGACGGTATTAAGTTTGGCGTGGTGCGCAAGAGCCGCCGATTTTTTGACCTCAACGCCGATCCTGACCTGTATCGGGTCAAAGCCCCGACCTTCAAGTTGCTGCACCAGCCACTGGATCATAGCCGGATAGAGCGAAGCCAGATGCGCTCCCAGCCGCAGATCGATACTTGCCCCCGCGCTGTCCATCTCCACCTGCTCCACTGCCCTCAGTTCCCCGAGCCGGGCATCCAGAAACGGGCAATAAAGGCCGTTGAGCAGGTGGATCAGGCGCGCTGTGTCCTGTGCTTGAATCTGTGTCTGCATGTAATTTCCACTCCATCCGGGTACAGGGAAAACCAGCGCGATCAGTTGACGAGAAAAAACGCCAGCACGCCAAGGAAAACCGTGTTGATCAACAGTAAAACGAAAGGCCTGCGGCCCAGCAGCCACAACTCCACCAGATTGGTCCGGGTACCCAGGGCTGCCATGGCGACCCACATACACCCCTGGGACAACTGCTCCAGCACCGCCACGACGGAAGCCGGGACCCACCGCAGGTTGGTCATGATGGCCAACAGCACGAAGCCCAGCAGAAACGGCGGGAAGTAAGTGGTTACACCCCCTGATGCCGAGCCACCCCGCCGGAACATAATCACCGTCATGACGACCGCCGGAAAGAGCATCGCAACCCGCAACATCTTGGTGTAGGCGGCCACCTGGGTAACCTCCGGGGAAATCATCTCACCCGCGCCTACTACCTGCGCCACGTCATGGATGGTTGCTCCTAAAAAGACACCCATCTGTGCGGGCGTCCAGTCGAGCATCAGCATCATGCCCGGGTAAAGCATCATGCACAGGCTGCTCAGCCCCGCTACTCCGGCCACAATGCAGGCCATATGGACCTGCGGCTCCCGCTCCGGCCTCAAGGCCGCGGCCACAGCGAGCGCTGCCGAGACGCCGCAAATCCCCACCGCCGCGCCGGAGATCCAGCCGATTCCCGGGTCAATTCGCAGAAGCCGGGCGCACACCGCGCTGGCCACCAAGGTCGCCGCCACAACCGCTACCGCGACCAGGGCCGGTTGTATGCCCAGTTGCGCTACCTGGGCGAAACCCAGGCGCACCCCCAGCAGCGCGACGCCCAGGCGCAGCAGGTCCCGTGCGCAGAAGTCGATCCCGGCGACCATTTCCGGATAGCGGGAGATGGAATTGAAAGCCATGCCGATCAGGAAAGCGCCCAATATCGCAGAACTGCCAAAGTGGTCGGCCAGAAAGAGCGCGCCACTGACCAGCAACAGACAAAACAGCAGGCCGGGGGCCCGCTCGGTGCAATAGCGGCGCGCCTCCACAAATCGCGCCCGCCCGGGCTTAACGGTCGCCGCCGGCTCGTTCACGCAAGATGTTCCTGTGCCCGGCCCTGGCCGATTGCGTAGAGATAGATCCAGGGGTAGATCCCGCGGTCGTGACCATCGGCAAAGGTGATCTGCAGGCCGCTGCCGCCCATCAGGGACAGCGCAGTGATCCGGGGATCATCGGTTACCAGTTGCATGCCCAGCGTCTGCCTTGCCCGGCAGCGGGCGCACGGACAATAGCTGCGCAACGCCTGCCCGCCCAGACGCACGACGGTGCCGCAGCTCCAGGTAATTTCCAGAAATGATCGGCACTGGCTGAGTGTCACCCGCCGCGGGATGTGCGACTCCCCGGTCCGTTCCAGCGCAGAACCCCCAACGACCGCGCGCATCTATTTCACCGCCGCTGCATGCCGGTTTTCGATCTGCTCCCTGGCCCACCGTGCGAGCTTGCGTACATCCGGATCATTGTCATTCAGTGCCAGCTCAATGATGGGCAGCCCGGCCGGATCGGCGATTTCTCCCAACGCCGCCATGCAGGTCTTGCGCAGGTTGCTGACGGGATCCCGGGCGCATTCACCCAACGCGGGAATGGCTCCGACGTCCCCGAGCCTGCCCAGGGCTTCTACTGCTTTCTCCTTCACCTGCCACATCGGATCCCGGGTAGCGTCCATCAGCGCGGCCACCGCGCCGCTCACGCGCAGCCGTCCCAGCCCCTTGGCGGCCTCGACGCGAACCTGCCAGTGGTCGTCCACCAGGCCACCGATCAGCGTCCTGCCGACCTGGGTCGGCTCTGCATATACCAGCGCGCCCATAGAGGTGCGCCGCACTTCGGCAGCGTCATCATGCATAGCCGTCGACATCAGTTGCGGCAGGTTGTCAGGGTCCTGCAGATACCCGAGGACTCCGACCGCCTCGCGGCGCACACCGGCATCAGGATGGCGTAACAGCCGGATCGCTTGCGGCCGCGCCGCCTTGATGCGCAGCTGCTTCAGTGATCTCAATATCGCCGCCAGCACGAAAGCGTCATCGGTTTGCAGCGCCTCCAGCAGCGCCGGTGCAGCGCCAGCATCCTTGAGATCTGCCAGAGCGCCGGCAGCGGCGTTACGGACATTGGCATCCTCCGACGTCAGCGCGACGACCAGGGCGTCGGTCATGTCCCGCGGATCAAACTCGTCTATCACCCGGGCGGCCTCCATGCGCACCGACTCGTCGGGATCGCTCAAGGCGACCAGCAACAGATCGACCGCTTCAGCCTCAGGGCTGTCGACCAGCTCCAGGATCGCAACCCGCCGGATGCCCGGGTCGGTGCCACCCAGGCGCAAAGCGATGGACTGGAGCAAAGGATCTTCGTAATTGGGCATCGTGCACCTCATCGCAGCAGGTAGGGAATATTGACGGTGACCGCATCAGTGGGACAGTCCGCCTCGCAAGGCATGCAATACCAGCACTCGTCGTACTTCATGTGCGCCTTGCCGGTTTTTTCGTTGATCCACAAAACGTCCAGCGGACACACATCAATGCAGGTGCGACAGCCTTTGTCGGCAATGCACTTTTCTTCATCGACGATCACGGGAACCATCGTTACTTGAGATGCTGTGGGCATAAAAAACTCCGGATTCAATTAATTGAATATCTGCTCAAGCGGTTTTCACCCGCAGTTGCTGATAAGCGGATTTTTCCCGCTCATCCAGTTCCACCACATAGGGCTCGACTGCCTTCTTTCTGCACGCCATTTTCTGGTTTTCGTCTTTGTACAGCTGCACGTGGCAAAACCAGTTGTCGTTATCCGTCTCGGGATGATCCACATAGCGATGGTATAAACCCCAGCGACTTTCCTGCCGGTACATCGAGGCACAGGCTGCCATTTGCGCGCAGTCGAGCACGTGCTGCGCTTCATTGGCCCGCAGCAATTCATGGGGATCGCGGGCATAAAGGAAGGGAATGTCCTGCTCCATGGCCTGCAGCCGTGCCAGCCCGATATCCATTTTTTTGGTAATTTTTGGTGGCTGCAGATAATCGTTGACCAGTCTGCGAATCTTGTATTCGAACTGGTTGGCGGGAATGCCGTCGGTGCGGTGCAGCGGTGCGAGAATGCGTTCGCGCTCGGCCAAAATAAAATCCGCGTCCAGTTCAGGCACAGTGCGATCCCGGGCAAACTCCGTCGCGTTTTCTCCGCAAATCTGGCCGTACACGAATGCGCCCAGCATGTAACTGTGCGGAATGGAGGCCATATCGCCGGCGCCGTAAAGACCCGGCAAGGTGGTCTCGCCTTTTTCGTTGACCCAAACTCCGGAGGCGGAATGACCGGCGCAAAAACCGATTTCCGAAATATGCATTTCCACCATTTTGGTGCGGTAGTCGGTGCCGCGCCCATCGTGGAAACGACCGCGGCTTGGACGTTCGTTGGTGTGCAGCACGTGCTCGATTTCCTGAATGGTTTCCTCGGCCAGGTGATCGAGTTTCAGAAATACCGGGCCGTTGCCGCCCTGCAGTTCGTTATAAAACTCCATCATCATTTGCCCGCTCCAGTAATCGCATTCAATGAAACGGTCGCCCTGGGCATTGGCGGTGTAACCCCCGAGCGGACCGGTGACGTAGGCGCAGGCCGGTCCGTTGTAATCCTTCAGCAGCGGATTGATCTGGTAGCATTCCAGGCCGGTCAATTCCGCGCCGGCATGATAGGCCATGGAGTGGCCGTCGCCGCAGTTGGCGGGATTTTCATAAGTTCCAAACAGATAACCCGAGGCCGGCAGGCCGATGCGCCCGGCCGCGCCCGTGCACATGATCACGGCTTTGGCGCGGATCACGATCACGCTGGCATCGCGGGTTCCCAGAGCAATACATCCGCTGACAACCCCTGCCGTATCCTTGAGCAGGCGAATGGCCTGATAACGGTTTTCGATTTCGACCTTGTGCCGGCGCAGGCGGCGATACAGGATTTTCTTGATGTTGTGGCCCTCCGGCATCGGCAGCACATAGGTGCCCAGGTGATGCACTTTTTTCATGTCGTACTCGCCGGTTTCATCCTTCTGGAAATATACGCCCCAGCTGTCCAGTTTCTGGATCATCGAAAATGAGCGCTGCGCATATTCCATCACGCCTTTTTGCAAAACGATTCCATCGTTGGCTATGGTGATTTCCTTGACGTAGTCTTCCGGCGTCGAGTGCCCGGGCACCACCGCATTATTCAGCCCGTCCATCCCCATGCTGATCGCGCCGGAGCGTTTTACATTGGCCTTTTCCAGCAGCATGACTTTCGCTCCGGGATCGCGCTCCTTCGCAGTGATCGCGGCCATGGGTCCGGCAGTGCCACCGCCGATCACCAGAATATCGACGTCCAAAACTTTAATATCATCGGGAAGCGTCATGATTAGCCCTCTATGCGGTGAATGGTTTTCGAAGGATCTCTCTCAACGTGAAAGCGATACTTGTAGGAGTCCCCGCGAAACGCGAGATACTCATAATCGACGGGTTCTCCATGGCGATCGCGGGTAAGCCGCTCAACCCACATCACCGGGTTGCCGGGTGTCAGCCCGAGCAGACTGGCAATTTCCGCATCTGCAGGCCGCGCTTCCAGACTGATGTCGGCGCGTCCGAGCGCAACACCCAGTTGCTCTTCCAGCAACGGAAAGATGTCGCAGCTCAAATCCCGGGAAAATAAACCCTGCCCGATCTTCAACGGAAAAAACGATCGGTCCACCGAAACCGGGTCGCGATTCAGATAGCGCACCCTCAGCACCTGGACGACCCGCTCGCGACTGCCCAGGCCCAGCTTTTCCTGAACGTCCCTGTTAACGACCACCTCGCCGATGCTGACCAGTCTGGACGAAGTTTCGTAACCCTGCGGTTTCATCGCTTCGTCGAACCCCTGCAAATGCTGAATGTCCTGCAAGGCTTTCGGTTTGCTGGCAAAAGTGCCTTTGCCCTGAGTGGAAAAAATCAGTCCCTCACCGTGCAGATCCCGCAGTGCCTGTCGGACGGTTATGCGGCTGACACGGAAAGTTGCCATCAATTCGCTCTCTGACGGCATTCGCTGATATGGCGCGTAGTCACCGGCGAGTATTTTCTCTTTCAGGGATTCCTTGATTTGCATGTATAGCGGCAGATGTGACCTGTCGACCGACGCAGATTTATTCATACATCCCCCTTTGGAAACTTGTCATATCGGGTCATGACAAGTCTTGTGTTTTGACTTTTACACCGTTGACGATTCAGTTTGCCTGCAGATTTCCCGCCGGCCCGTTCCCGTTAATTTGCACATCCGCCCGGGCGGCATAATGAACGACAGCCCTTATTTGCTCCGGCGTCAGTTGCCGGGCGATTTCCGGCATGGAAGAGCGGCCATGTGCTTCGCGTTTTCCGACACGGAAATCTTCCAGTTGCTTCTGCAAATAATCCTCGTGCTGCCCGAATAGCCAGGGCGCGGCTGATTCCGGGTGGCCGTGGCAGGCGACGCACGCAGTCGCTCTGGGACTGCGCCCGTGAAATACCAGGCGGCCCTGCTCGTACAGGTTTGCATCCGTTTCAGCGCTGGCCTCTACCGGTGCTGCCGCCCGCGCAAAATACTCCAGCGCTTCCTGCAAATCCTGATTGCTCATATCGGCCATGACGCCCTGCATCTGTCCCCCATCATTGCGGCGTCGGCCGGCACGAAAATCCAGCACCTGTGTTTGCAAATATGCGATCTTTTGCCCTGCCAGATTGGGAAACCTCGGCATCGCACTGATTCCGTCTACCCCATGACACAGCGCGCAGGTTTCCCATGCCGCCAGATCGTCGGTATTCATCATGTCGGCATTGGCAGTCGTTGCGCAGAGCAGACTGAAAATGACGGGATACTTAAAATAATCGAAGTCCATTTATTACCTGGCCCTTGCAACTTGTGCAGCAGCTGACGCCGATGCGGCTGTTTCAATTTCCGACCACGCGACCGATTTTCTGATCAGCAGGTTGAGATAATCTGCAGTTTCTTCGACAGGCAGTGGCGGCTGGATTTTGGCAACCACCTCGGCACCTGGACTTATTACCAGCACCGAAGCGCTGTGTACGACGTCGTAGTGACCGCTGCTGGTAACCTGTTTGCCGAGTCGATAAAATTCGCCCACGCCGCGAACCAGCAGATCGATCTGCGCAGGCTCCCCGCTGATCCCGATGTGATCGGGGTGAAAGTGCGCCATGTACTTTTCTAGAATCGCACGATCGCGGGCGGGATCTACCGCAAGAAAAATCACCTGAGGCAATTGGTCGGGTAAAAGTCGCAGTCCCATTTCTCCGCGCACCGCTTCCAGGCGAGTCAAGGTCATGGGGCAGACATCCGGGCAACTGGTAAACCCCAGAAAAAGCAGGCTCCACCGGCCTTTAAGGTTCTGTACAGAAAATTCCTTCTCATGCTGATCTTTCAGCCGAAACTCCGGCACGGGTCGCGGCGGATTAACCGGCGAAATGGTTTCGGCACTGGCCACTGCAACGCTTCCAGAGAAGATCAGCGTCGCCAGCAACTTGTGCACGTTCCAGAAAATCCTCATCAATGCGCCTCCAGCTGATTGAAAGCCTTCAGGCTTTCATCCCGGATAATTGCCAGGCACTGTTTTTTCAGGTCAATAAATTCTGCGCCGGTGGCAAGCTCTGGCGAGCGCGGGCGCGGGAGGTTGATGTCAAGTTCGGCTATGATGGAACCGGGGCTAATGCTCATGATCAGAATCCGGTCGGCCAGAAAAATTGCTTCGTCCACATCATGCGTGACGAACAGCACGGTAATACCAAATTCCGACCAGATCTGCAGAAGACTTTCCTGCATGATCAGACGGGTTTGCGCGTCCAGTGCACCAAAAGGCTCATCCATCAGCAGGACACTCGGATAGTTCGCCAGCGCCCTCGCAATGCCGACACGCTGTTGCATGCCGCCGGACAGCTCACCCGGTAGTTTGTTGGCCATTTTGGTGAGGCCGATCATGCCGAGAAATGTGTTGGCAATAGATTCACATTCCTGTGAGCTGTGACCTGCCAGCATCGGTCCGAATGCAATATTTTCTCGCACTGTTTTCCAGGGAAATAAGGAATATTGCTGAAATACCATGCCGCGATCCGGGCCGGGACCGGTCACCGGCACGCCATCTACCCGAACCTGACCAGTGGTGGGTTTCACATAGCCGGCAACGGAATTTAGCAATGTCGATTTGCCACAGCCCGATGGACCCAGAATGCATACAAACTGGCCCGCCTCAATTTCCAGACTGGTGGATTGCACCACGGTCAAAGCGGCCGGCCCCTTGCCAAACGCGATGCTGACATTGTCGATGTGGATAGCTCCCCGTGCCGGGTTTGGGGTGGGCGCCCCCACGGATCTGGTTGTTATCTGGCGTTCAACAGCAATATTCATGGACTTCTCCCGCTGATTTACCTTGCCAGAGCGCAGCGTCCGCATTGGCTCTGGATACGGATTCTGCATTCACGGCGGCGCCGGCGCTCAAAGGCTGGACGCTGCGGTGATGCATCACGGCGACAATGGCGAGGCACTGCAAGGCGCTGCCGGCGGTAAACAGCCAGCCGCCCAAAGGTTCGAGCCAGAGCGCGGTGTTGACGCCCAGCCCGAGAATAGCGAGCCCCACCACCCAGGTCGGCGTTGAACAGCACACCACCCAGTACAGGCTTACCAGCGAGATCCCGGCACTGACGGCACCGGCGCTACCCAGGGTCAGGGCAAACCGGTTACTACGCTTGTAACTACTGCCAGACGGGAATTCCCACAGTACACACAGCAGCGCCGCAATCAGTGCGCCCACCCATAAAGTCCCAAACAATTTCCAGGGGATGATTACCAGGCTCCACTCGGAAATTCCCATGCCGTAGTCGTAATTCATGTAACCCACTTCCAGCAGCCATTCCTGCCGGAACAGCATCAACCGATCAGCCCAGGAAGGCGTCGACCGCCAGATCGTCAGCAAGCCGGCTGGCCAGTCATAGACGTTGACGTAGTTGGGCCAGTGGCGAAACCGAAAAAGCAGAGCCAGCATCAGCATCAGGAAGTAACCGGCGGTTATGAATAAGGTCCATAGGAGCCAGCTTGCCCAACGCTTGCGGAGAACGCCGCTGATTACGAAAAAAGTTTGCACCGGATTTACTCCTACCGGACCGTGGTGTTCCAGCGCAGCGACGAGCGCATGGCCAGCTTCACGGCGTAGGTTGAAAGTGATCCGAGTCCGCCGATGACCAGCATGCCAACGATGATGTCCGGATAATTGATCATCGAGTAAGCGTTCCAGGTGAAATACCCGATGCCGTACTGCCCTGAAATAATTTCTCCGGCCAGCAGCGAGAACCAGCTCACGCCCATGCCGATAGCAAGTCCTGCGGAGATGCTTGGCAGCGCCGCCGGCAGCACTACATACCGGAAAGTTTCCAGGCGTTTGGCGCCCAGCGACAGGGCCGCCCGCACCAGCACTTCCGGTGTCTGCTCCACGCCGTGCACGGTATTCAGAATGATGGGAAACAAAGCGCCCAGGAAAGTGATATAGACGATGGAAGATTCTTCTGTCGGCCACATCAGAATGGCCAGCGGAATCCAGGCGACCGCCGGAATCGGTCGCACAATTTCAATATAAGGAAGAACAGCAGCACGTACTATGCGAGAACGCCCCACCAGCAATCCAATCATAATTCCGAGTATTACGGCCAACGAGTAAGCAATACCAATGCGGCGCATACTCACCAGTACATGCGTGTGAAACTCGGTATCGACAAAATGCGTCAGAAATGCGGATCCGACCTGTAGCGGCGGTGGAATATTCTCGAAATTTACAAAAAAATGCAGATCGAATTTTGTTGCCAGATGCCAGAGCAGTACTCCGATCATCAGTGACAAAGCGCCAATAACCGGCGACTGAAGTCGAGCCCACGGCAGGCGCAACCGCTCTGCAACCGGATATGTTTTAGCTTGCTGACCAGCCGGTGCCACCGTGGAGCCGTTTGCGACATTCAATGCCCGCTGGATATCGCCGGGCGATTTCGATTCATCACCAAAAGCCTCCCTCCGACCTGGCTTTGCCTGAGAAGCAACATTTTTTACTCTGCTGTCCTGAACATGATAATTGGGGTTTTCGTCGTGATCACTTTCCGGTTCAACCCGTCTGTGATCAATGGCTGTTTGCCGTTGTAGCAGCGTCATAAATATCTCCGCGCGAACTGGATGATGGTGCTCCTGGATACACCCGCTACCAAAGTAACGGGAGCCCCGGATTTAACGTGCTGTCACGGCGGCTTCGGAGGCCGGTAATGAAGCCAGCGCTGCCTCCATGTTCATGACTTCTCCTTTATGTATTGCAGCGAACGCGTCGGCGTCGGGCTTTCGGAGAAATGTTGCGAAACCGTCTGATGTCTTCACGAAGAAGGCCGTTTTACCGAAGAGTTTCAAACCGCTCTGGCGATCATAAACATACGTCGCATTAAGCTTCGCGCCAGTCTGGTTGAAGTGACCCACTGCCTGTAATAACTCGGCAACGCTCGGATAGGTACTGATTCCTTCGCGCGCGTGCCAGACTTCTACCGGAAGTTTGGCGTTGGCCACAGCCGGGTCCACCACTGCCATTTTCTCGGAAGCATAGTCTTTGCCCATTTCCCGGTAAGCCCTCAGTAGATATTCTTCGGTAATCCAGTCGGAAAAATCGAGGGCTGGAATCGCCTGCTCCTTTGCGAGGACTCCGTGATTCAGCTTCAATGCGTCCACCCACTGGCTTTTGATGGTTGGGTCCAGGGTCAAGTGACCACCTTTGGAGAAGTAGATATACAGGACCTCCTTCTCTACACCCGTCCATTTTTCCATCTGATCCACCGCCCGCACCGGATCTTCCCGAATCCAGTCGCCCGCTTCATAAATCGCTTTGACGAAGGCGACAGCAACTTCCGGATTCTTTTGAATGAAATCTTCACGCACAACTACACCATGAAGATAGGGAACACCCGTCTCACTGCCATCGAATATCTTGCGTCCAGTTCCGCGAAATTCCATCAACTCAGACCAGGGGCAAAAATCCGCATGGGCGTCAATTTTTTTGGCGGCTATATTGGCCGCACCGACAGCCGGACTCTGGTTTTTTAAAGCATATTGCTTGCTGTCTATACCCTGGTCCTGCATAGCTTTCAACAGCATTCCCCATGCGGCGCTTCCAACCGGGACTGAAACGTCCTTGTTAACCAGATCCTTGATGCTGAATATGGAAGATGAAACCGGCACCACGATGGCGTTGCCACTGCCTTTAAGGTTATATCCGGTGCCGGCAATATATTTAGTGCGCAGGGATTTCGTTTCCTGAAATTTCGCGCCATTGACAATCAGTGGGTAATCACCCATGACACCGATGTTCAATTTATTGGCCATCATCTGATTCGTGATGGGGCCGCCGGAGGCGTAATCGCTCCAGGTGATGTCGTACTTTTTCCCGCTGTCCGCAGGAAGATGTTTTTCCAGCAACTTCAATTCTTTAACGACAATCCCTGCTGTGTACGTATCCGTGCACATGCTTTGATGACCGATTGCAACGCGCACGGTTTCGGCGCTGACGCCAATTGATAATGCCGATACCCACAGCATCATGATATTGCGAATGACTGCTACCACTTTCCACCCCCGGTCCGGATTGAAATTCACTCCCCCAACAGACTGATCCAGAGGATCAGTGCTTCAACTTGTATTAGCGTGTTATATCAACCTGACTGTTAAATGGCATAAGCCATGCCAGCCACTCCAGGGCAATTAAATTAAATAAAAAAAGAGCGTAATTTCTGGCAGTTACTGGCAGTGCCTTTCGATAAGATCCCGAATATTCACAAACAATAGAGCTCTGTACCTGCCCTGAATAGGAGCGCGGACCCATTTTAATCCCTTTAATTGCGCACGCCCCCAGCGCTAAAACCCTGCACCGTTAATACCAGCGGTGTTCCTGTCTCTACCCGATCGACCGCGCAGGCGCAACTCTACGGAACCTCTAATTAAGTCCGAATAGCGTCTGGCTTACAGCGCTTTGCGAGATCCAGGCGACACATCGAAGGCATGCTGACTGCCTGTCGAGAAGTGTCAACGCCGAGCTCATAAAGCGATGTAAGCCCCAGAGGGCGCGACCGGCTAGGCGCGGCCGGCTAGGCGCGGCCGGCTAGGCGCGGCCAAAATGTCCATCCGCGGCGTTGCGCTTCTTGCGAAGGGCTAAGGCCATTCGCTCCGAACCGCGCCTTGCGGACTGAACTTTTTGGATCGCGCAGACGCTGTCCGGACTTGATCAGAGGTACCCTAGCAATTCCAGCCAATCTGCTGAACCAAGAAAAAGTGGAATGCTTATAAGCACCAATGAAAGGGCTGGTATGGCGCTGCACAGGGGCAGCGCCATACCGATCAGAAAACAAACTGGGTTTGAAACCGGTGGTTGATCTGCTCCACGGAGACAACGTCTCCCTCGACCTTTTCCATCCTCCAGCGCAGGCTGAAACCCTGCAAAGACCCGGCGAACGCGTATGTGATGTCGAGGTCCGTCGCATTGCGGTCGGATGCAGTGGAAAAATTAAAGCGTGCATGACTGACGAGCAACGAAATGCTTTCGGTGGGTGCGTACCCGACTGCCACCCTGGCGGCATTTCCCGCGTCCAGATTTTCTAATGTCTCCAGCATGTTATTGGTAAACAGCGGACTGGTGGAAAAGCTGTAGGGCGCGAGCACTGCGCCACTGAGAAATGCATCCTGCTGCTCGGTGACGTCGTTGTAACTCATGGTTAACTTGAATTTGTTCAGCGTGGCGCCCAACTGCACGCCATACAGCGTCGAGTCCACTTTGCCCAGCCAGGCGTCGCCGCTCTCCTTTTGCTCCACCCATTGCCCGGCGATAAAGGGTTTGATAGTCCCCAGTTCGCTGAACTGGTACTGTCCAAACCAGTAGGCCATGTCAAAGAAATCGGTAAACCGGCTTAACCACAGTTCGGTTTTAACGGGTCCGGCGGCGTACATAGCTCCGAGATTGATCGTACCGGAGGTGTTGCCGGGACTCGCCAGACCGTAGCGATTACTGCTCCAGAGCCCTACGTCAACAAACTCTTCGCTATTGCGATTTTTTATTTCGTTAAGATAACTCAGGTGGAAGTTCAAATTGGTCAGTGCGCTACCGGTCAGACTATAGCCCTGGAATGTAAACGGAATGATGAACGCATCTCCCGGGTTGGCAAATGGCGTAGTAATTTTTTGCCGACCCAGGGTTGCAACGGTTTTGCCCGCGTCTACCTTCAAATATGCCTCTCCCAAGACTTCCAGATCACTGCCTAACCTATTATTGACGCGGGCCGGATTACTGCTGTCGGTGTCCAGATCCTGCGCGGTATAAAAGCCGGCGCCGAGCACGAAGACGCCCAGTTTTCCTGATTCTGCGCGCAGCGCACCGCCCAGAGAGAATCCGGCTTCATCGAGCCGATGATCATAATCACGGGTGTTGTAGTACGCGCGGATATTGCCGTCGACCTTACCGTCCACGAACGCTGCCTGGACAGTTTGTGCGGCGACTGAATGACTGCCCGTGGTGGCGACACCAATGAGAATCACTGCTGGAACTACAGACGCACGAGCGCTATACGCTGGCGTCGTCGACGCCGAACGCGGATATTGAACTGACATGATGGACCCCCAAAGATATCCGGCCGGCATGAAAAGCGCACCGACCGCATGCCCACTTCGATCACATCGCCTGCCCACTTGTATTAACCGGACATGACGACCCCGACGGGGGTACGCGAGTTCCATGCCAATCGCACGTTTCACATGTCTGCGGCGCGCTTGCTGCGATTTACCGGAGCTTCTGCGTTCCTGGAATAAAATGGCGCGGATTCGAATCAGAAAATACGCCACGAACGCGGGCACGTGCACCTGCGAGCTGCATTAATATGCGAGATAAACGGGCGCGCTTTCCGCGCCATACAGGAGGAGCAATACAAGTTGCGCAGTAACTGCGGCTATGGAAACAGAAAGGCCTTTTGAACCATGCGAAAGCCTTCGACATCATGCTTGTGCAGTTCGAGTTTCGTGAAAGGATAATGATAATTGCCAATAAAATAGGTCTTGGACATCTCGGCGAAATATTCCCGCTGATTGGTCATGGCATAGGCTACCCCGATCGGCTTTCCACTCTTGCGCGCGACGTTTAAATACAGCTTTTTTGTGTTGGCGTTGTCGTAGGCTTCTTTAACTGTGTTGTACAGCCTTGGCCGGTGGTAGTAGTAGAACGCGTGGCTTAACTCATGTATCGCCGTCAGTGCCGCCTGCTCATCCGAATAGTTATAAAGATAGTCCTGTGCCGAACGGACGACAATGCTATCGTCGAATCGAGGGGAGGTGCCATTGTTCTTGCGGAAATACCATTGGCCGCCCTTGCGCCCGCCCGTGTGGGCTTCTTCGCCACTGAACAGATAGTAACGAACACCTTCAAACTCCGGCCGCACTGCCGCGGGAAACGCTGCCATTGCAGTCGCCACCGCTTTTTCCAGCTTGACTATCGCCTTGCCCAGCATCTCTGGCTGAGTATCGATCAGCTTTTTTTCCGCAATGATCCGCAGGGAACGACCCGGAACTGCTTCATAGGCACGGAAGGCGTAGTTGTAGTATTCCTCGCTGACAGTCTCACCGTACTGCGAATGGACATTGCGCAGCTTCGCGTCCACACTTGCCGCCGGAGCCTGCCCGGTTTCCGCGCACAGACGCCGGTTATCCGTAAATAGCAGCTTGCCCTTTGAATCGAAGCATTTGAATATCTCGGTCGCAGAAGAAGGAGTGGCCGCCTGCAATACCAGCAAAAGGAAGGTCCACTTAAAATACTTCATCCCGTCGTTCTCGTGCGAAGGCTACAACCCTTCCAAGTCTAGCGGGCAAAGTGGATCTTTGACGGTAAGGGACGACAAACGGCAACCGTGCCGGATCAGCAAACCGTGCGGAGCAAACCTGCAAACATTCGCTCCGCGTAATGACAGATGGGGTAGAGAATATCGTTCTGGTTCACTAAACTTCTGGGCCGCACGGCCAATTAACAGCGCCACCGGGCTCATGGCTTTCAAATGACGTCGGAACCCGGTCCGGGCTCTTGAGCGTCAACTTTGAACTAGAACGGTTTTCCCAGTACGGACAGCGGAGACAGACTATGTCACGGATTGTAGTTTTAATGCTTTCAGGAATGGTTGTCCTGAACGGCTGCACGACTGTTGCCACGTATCAGGCGACCAGAACGCTATGCAGTAAGGACAACATCCACTGTGGCGACACCCCGGAAAAAGAGCAGCGCTACCCCGAACAGGCCGCCAGGAAGGCATTCGAGGCTGACCGGGCTATCGCATCTGCTGTCGTGGAATCTCTGACGAAAGAACCGTCGAGCCCGCCCCATCTTGCACCCACCGGAGAGATTTGCGCAGAGGGTCTGCAACGAATATGCTCCGCCGCCAGCGGCTGCGTCTGCGAGCCCGAATAGCGGGAGGACCAGCGCAGTCTCATTCGTCACGGCAGACACAGTACTTTTCAGTTTACCGGTGGAACCAATATGCAAGTCCTTATAAACATCGATGTTGAAGACCTGAATCGCGGAATCCGCTTTTATGAAGCGGCGGCTGGCTTGCAGCTTTTGCGTAGACTGTTTGAAGGTACGGTGGCAGAATTGGGCGGCGCCAATACCACCATTTATCTGGTTGAAAGCAAAACCGCCTCTCTGGTTGTCCCGGATTCTGAAATTCAAAGATCGTTTACCCGCCACTGGACCCCGGTGCATCTGGATTTCATTGTCGACAATATTAATGAGGCCTCCCGGTGCGCGCTCGCTGCAGGCGCTACGCAACAGACCGAAATCCGGGATTTCCCATGGGGCCAGCTCGCGACCTTCAGCGATCCGTTCGGAAACGGATTTTGCTTCGTGCAGTTTCCGGCAGAGCCCTACGCCAGAGAGCTTGTAGGCTAGGGCCTGTTAACACTAATCTGATTGCACCTGCCGGAGGTCATTTTCTCGGCGGGCAAGGCCGAGCGAGTGCTGTTTGGTATTTCAAATAAGCGAGCTCGAACGCCGCCCGGCGGAAAAATGGGCCCGGCCCTTCGGGTTGCGGTTGAAAAAAGGCCACTCTGCGTCGCTCATCGTTCATTTGGAATGACCAAACTTCTCTCTTCGCTTCTTGATTGGCGTTTTTTCAACCACAACAGGAGCGATCAAATTAGTGTGAACAGGCCCTAATAAAAGCAGCGCAAGATTTTACCAAAGCACTGCCGATGGCATTTGCCTGTCTTCTGCGCCGCAGAGGGTTCCGGAGTTCCAGTGCCAGTAGTTTTTGGCTTCTGTACTCCACCTTTGAACCGGGTATTCAGGGAGGGTCTACTTCGAGAGATTTACCCCCTCCCGAACTCGCCCCTGGCCGTGGGAGGCGGTATCGGGTCGAGGAAGAAAAATACATTAAGCCTGGCGCAAATCTTCAATCAAAACGCCAGATTCCAAAGACTCACGCTCATGTTCAGGCTCCCGCCAGGACTCTTTCAACGCGGCTTCCTCCCACGAGCGAATCGATCGGGTTGCGAGAATCCGGTTAGCGTAACTCTGGGATACGGAGCTAATCTGGAGCCCATAGGTTCTGATGCGAAACGCGACCGGGGCATAAAAGGCATCAACCGCCGTAAACTTGCTGCCGGCCAGAAACGGGCCTTTGAAGCGTGACAGACCCTCATTCCAAAGTTCATCGATACGCGCAATATCTTTCTGCAGGCCCTGCGAAACGTCGTTGAGGGCGATTCTAAGCCCACAACTCATCGGGCATTGATTACGTAATGCCGAAAAGCCCGCATGCATCTCGGCACTCGCGCAACGAGCCCAGGCGCGCGCACCAGGATCCGCTGGCCAGACTTCGGGATGCCTCTCAAACAAGTATTCGACGATCCCGAGTGACTCCCAGACGACCTGTTCGCCATCAACCAGACACGGGACCAGTCCAGTAGGAGAAAAGGTCCGGTACTCTTCCCAGCTCGAACCATCTTTCAGCGGAGACAGAACTTCCTTGAACGGAATTGAAAGTTCGGTCATCAGTGCCCACGGACGTAGTGACCAGGAGGAATAGTTTTTATTTGCAATGTGCAGTGTATACATGACCCGCTCCGGCTGGACGTTTAACTTGGACCCGACCAATACAAATTCTGAATGGTCGAATTGTGAGTGCGGATTATCTCAAATCATTGCAGCACCAACGATCGGAATTATTCAACAAGGCGTTCCGACTATTGCGAACGGTCGACTATTGCGAACGGTCGACTATTGCGAACGGCTGATCTGCCAGCCAGATTGACGCCCGCAAGCTTACCGCCAACCAATGCGATCAGCAAAGTCATTAAAGCAATATTCCGCTGCATTCGTTCAGAAGGCTGGTGATACGCGGAGATCAAGGAAATGGAAGCCGGCGCACCGGCAATATGATGCGCCGGATTTGCACCGGTGTCCCGGAATATTGGAAGGGGTATACGCCGGAGCGACCTCCGGCGATTCCAGTGAACAGGTTTTTTGTTTCTGATTTATGGAGTCGCATCCCAGACGCGACCCGCTGCGGTTCCGTTGCTGCCGGGGTTGAACACTTCAATCGCCATCACCTGATAAGTCGGGTCATCACTGGCATCAAGGTTGTTCATGTTCGGAACTATCCAGCCGGTGTCTGCCCAGGCCTTGACGTGATCAGCAAAAATGATTTTGTGATCCTGCCCGAGCGGCTGCTGCCGGGATGGTTTGCTCCAGTACTGATAGAAAGTCGAACGACCATTGATGGAAGGCTGCCCCTGCCGCGTTGAGCGGTAAGTGGAATACTCTATCCCGTTGCTCGTGAATGTCTTTCCGAAGGTTCCGCTCTGGCTGGGATCAAATGTCCATCTTTGCAGAACGTAGTACTCAACCAGGTGCGCCGGATCCGAAGTGGGCATGCTCTTGTCGTATCCCCAGCCGTACAGGGTGACATAGCTCGCGCCGCTTTCGTTACTGAAGTTATAACCGATTACCCGATCGAGATCACCGTAATGCCAGCCCGGACCGCCTACATAATTATAACCGCCACCCTGCCAGGTCACGTTGAATTCGCCAGTGGTATCCAGCGTCAGGGACGTCGAACCGCCGTCCTTCCAGTGCGTGAAGAAAAAGTCACCCACATGGCCAGTTGCGTGGTTTGAAGTAATCACCGTTCTGGAAGTGTGTTTTTGCGTGTAGGCCGAGAACTTGGAAAGATCGGGCGCCGGCTCTTCGACCACGGTTGTGTCCAGCTCCCCATCATCTGAATAAATCGCAAAGCCTGCGATGGTGGGATTCTCGACGCCCGCAATCAACTCGATCGTGACGCCGCCATCATTCACTGCGATATCGGCAAATGTCTCGGTATACGCATTGTCGTGGCCGACTTCAGAGTAAAGGTCCAGATCACTTAAAACCGCGTTGCCTTCGATTTCAACAGTAAAACTGCGAGAACCAGCGCTTTCGAGATAAATTTCAGCAAAATGAAGTTCCACGGTGTAATTGCCACTGGCAGTAACCGGGATTTCATAGGTCAGCGCGCCGTAACGCTCCGTTTGATAAAGTTCACCCCCCATGACCACGTCCTGGGTACTGTTGCTGGAACCACCGCGAGCATACTTGTCCGCCTGAAATACCACGCCATCAAGCGTTACACTCGAACTGCCTCCGGAGTTGATGGCTACTACCAGCGGCAGATCGCTACCACCGGACGAACTGGAACTGCTGGACGACGAACTGGAACTGGAAGAGCTCGATGAGCTGGAACTGGAGGATGTAGAACTGCTGGAAGTTGATGAACTGCTCGAAGAACTCGAAGATGAGCCCGAGCCGCCGCAACCGATCAATGCGACTGATGCCAATGCAGGCAGGATCCAGCGAGGAATTTGATTCCGATTAGTGATTATCATAGATGCTTTCCAAAATGGCCCAGGATGGACTGGCTTAGAGTTATTATCATATTGACTTTTTAACGCATACCATAACTCAAACGCAGACCGAAGTTTGTGCCGCAGGTCAAACTCTCTCCGGAAACCCGGCCAGGTTTTTGGATCTTTCGAGCTGCTGCACACCCGTTCCTGCAATTGCGGCACATGTTCAGACCCTTCAGGACGGCTGATGGCGGCTCATGACCCACGTGACTTTTTCAGTCAACTTCCTGTGAAAATTACCTTTGCGGGGCGTTACTTCGAGCGGAAGACCGAACCATTCGCGGATCAGTAAAGCGCGACGCAGTAGTGCCTCTGAACGTTCCTTGAAATGAAGCCCCAGCGAGATTTCCTGACCCGCTCCTGATGGCGCTCAAAGGCCTCCTCACTATCGAATACCTCGTAAACAGTGAACCTGTTTTTCAAGTATGGATCCTGCTCAACCCGGAATTCCAGACACCCTGACTCTTGCAGCGTCAAATCCGTGTGAATCGGGAGCTCTGCCCGGATCAGATCCAACTCGGCATCGATAACTTCGATATACCCTTTTAACACCACTTTCGCCATGGTTTTACTCTTTAAGCTTTCGGCAGTCCGCGAGATTTTATAGGAGTCATCGGGAACACCCATTGAGACCGGACAACCTTCCACAGACGACCGTCCGGGTGCTGTAATTCCGCGTCTTGGCATGTTTACGGTGTCCTTTTCAGTGCTAGTTCCTAATTGATGCAGGCGATAGCATCATGTAGCTCTGAAAATGTTCTGACCTGAAAAACTGCGCGAGCCGAAGGCGGTACTTGCGGCCTCAAGGTTTGAACTGTTATCAAACCCATCCTCGCGGCTGCCGCCATTTCGGACTCTCGTTGTCTCAAATAACAACAACCCCTTCTTTCGAATAATTAAATCGTCTTAATAGCACATAAAAATAGCCATCTTTCCCAGTCCTGGATCCAGAGTTGGATCACCTATGTATGTTTCTTCAAAATATTTCTCCAATCCAAGGTTTTTAATCTCGGACCTTTGCAGTCGAGGGAACCCCGCGGTGACGAGATGTTTATACTGGGGCAGGCTTTATATTTCGTTTAGAGTCGTACGCTTCTATAAGGCCCGAGATTTCCATTCTGCAAAAATAATCTCATTGCCACCGTAAGCAACGCAGTTATCCAGATCAAAAATCAAAGCTTTTACTCGACTCTCCATTAAATAGCCTCTTTTTTTGATCATAGCGGGCCAATGGATTTCAATAGCGAATCCAATCTCTTGAACCTACTGAACGATATTGCTTGAATGCAATTCAGACACGATCTCTCGAATGGCTATCGCGACTTCCTTGGCACAAGTCTGAATAAGGAAGTGCGGCCCATTTATCATCTTCAGCTCCAGCCTTGGGTACGCGGCAGAAAACTCGAGTATTTTCCCTGCACTGACGAGCCTGTCACCGGTTGCTCTGATATATGTCGCGGGACACCGCGCCGTGAATCCCGAGTATTCAAGTCTCGCCATACTCTCCAGCCGCGCTTGCAATGTTTGCGGAGGTACGGAACCAACCACTCGGCAGAAGCGTTGCACGGTTTTCCGGTCAGCGGATCGTCCGAGACAGATTAGACGATGAAGTATCGCAGCCCCCGGCAATTGGGCAAGCCTCTGTAATGGCAACAGCTGTGCAACTCTAATGGCCAATCTTGACGGAGATGACAGAAATGACGCCACGAACACTATTCCTTTCAAATATGGACAGGACTCCACTGAAATGCGAGCAGCGATGGCGCCCGAGAATGACTCCGCCACGATAACGTAGTTCTCCGTCGGCAAACGCTCCATGACCCACCGTGTGAGTGTTTCGTAGTCCTGCGGACCGGAATCCGGAAGTGCAATCACCTGAACCTCGCAAGCTACAAGCTCGGTCAAAAGGGACTCAAAGAGCAGTCCCGTCCCGTCCATGCCCGGCAGCAGAACCCATTTCATCACCACCCCCGCATATCGCTTTCCACTTCGCTAATTCTTCACCCGTGCAAGTTCACAAACTGCGCGCAATCAAAAAGGAGGTCAGGAACGACACAGTAACTGGTTCCAGATCCGCAGCATAATCTACATGAATCGTAACCAGCTGTCCTATGATGCCTGAGTACCTGATACTCGGACACCCATCGCATCAGCACTGATACTCGGACACCCATCGGATCAATACCTGATACTTGGACACC
>CAZXLJ010000017.1:0-43916 GCA_964641175.1 uncultured Cellvibrionaceae bacterium | reverse complement strand
TTACAGGTTATTCAGTGCGGCGACGCCCAGGGCAGTCTGATAAATGATCTGAGTCACTTCGGTCCATAACGAGAGCTTGTCAACTCTGTCGGTATCCAGCGGTACGACAATGGTATCTCCAGGCTGAATGGTGTCTTTGGACGCCCGGAACCAGGCAGAATTTTCCGGCTGGAATACGCGGCCATTCGCTTTGACGATATAGATCCGCGATGTATCGGCGTGCTGCTTGTAACCCCCTGAATTCTCGATGTACTCAAACGCCGTCAGAGCCTTGTCGAAGAAGTGGGAAGTTGGGTGCTGAACTTCTCCGAGCACGGTCACTGACGGCTTGTAACGTGGAATGGTGACTTGATCACCGTCTTCCATCTGAAAATCATTGGCATCAGGATTCTGCATGATCGAAGGCAGATCGATCACCATCCTTCCCTGCGGACTGACCGCATCCAGATTTTTCAACAGCATCTCTGCTTCCTGAGGATTCAGGTTGGCTCGTCCGCCGGTTTCCGTGACGGTGGCAGAGGCCAGATCGCTTTGCAATTTGCTCTTCAGCTCGGTGAGGCGCTGCTGTTCCAGGTCACGTAAATCCTGCCGGGAAAAGACCGCGCCCAGAGGATAGGCGTGCGGTGTCAGCCCCCCGGCGCGAGTAAGAACATCCAGAAAGGTTTCGCCGGGGAGAATGGTGTAAGTTCCCGGGAACATGACTTCGCCAATGAGCTCGACAGTCTCCTTTTTCTTCCACAGTGGAACCTGCTTGACCTGAAGCGAGTCGCCCGGGAACAGCTCGATCGGTGCGTCGGTAAAATCCACATTGATATGCATGACTACACGTTGCCGGTTCTCATCGATATCGTAGCGCGTCACCTCGCCATTGATGCCAAAGGCGCTTTCGGACAGGCCGCCGGCCAACTGTATTAACTGCCGCGTGGTCATGCCGTCCGATAGAGGATAAGTGCCGGGGAAGCGGACGCTGCCGGTAATGGTCACCACCTTCTGCCGCTCGTTGTAGCGAGCCTGTGATTCCAGTTGCGTCACCACTTCAGCCAGCTGTTCTGCGCGCGGATCTTCATAATTGAAAATCTGGATAACGTCGTTCCCGTGCAGGAGCGGATCGGCGGCGGATTTCGGCGCATCCCAGGCATCGACCGGAGAAAAAAGAATGACTTCGACGCGGCGGGTGGCGGCGTCAAAGCGCTGGATGATTGCGACATCTATGTCCGGGTTCGGGAGCAGTTCAAACGCGGATGGCAGGACGTCACTAAACCGCAGGCCGGGTTTCCACGAGCGCTCGCCTTCACGTTTGATATGACCTGAAAGTGTGACCTGGTTGTTGACGAACTCAAGAGTCGGTGCAATCGAAAGAATGTCACCATCTTTCAATCGATAGGTCATGCCGGGTGAGTCAGACAGATCAATATTGATCAGCGTTTTCTCGCCGGCGTCGTCGAGCCGGATCAAATAAGATACTGGCAGATGTGCTGTATTTTTTAGGCCGCCGGCCAGTTCAATCAGCTCCTGGGCAGTGGCCGTGGTTTTGATTTCGTAGGTGGCAGGGCGTTTCACTTCACCAGTAATACCGACGGTTTTTCCCACGGGCGGTACAAAAATGACGTCTCCGGGCAACAGGCGGGAGTCTCCCGAAGTGTCGCCGCGCAGCAGCAGGTCATAAATATCCAGAGTCGTCACCAGCTTGCCGTTGCGCTTTAATTGTACATTGCGCAGGGAGCCCACAGCGGTTACCCCCCCGCTTTCAAACAGGGCGTTGGTCATAGTGGACAACGAGCCCACCGTAAAGGAACCCGGCCTTTCAACTTCTCCCAAAACAAAGACCCGGATGGTCCGCAGTGCACCCATGGTTACGGACGCCCGCACACCAATCATCTGTTCGTTGACGATATCGGCGATGACTTTTTGAGCCTGGCTGAAAGATACACCGGCGAGGTTGACCGGCCCAATCTGGGGGAACTGGATCTGGCCTTCGCGGTTGACCACCAGCGAATGGCTCGCATTTTCCTTTCCATAAAGCTGGACAACCAGGGTGTCGCCGGGACCGAGGACATAATCGGCCGGAATTGGAATATCAATGGCGGGGCGAAACAGGCGCCGGCTGGGCTTGAAAATATCGCGCCCGAATATTGGTAACAGTCCATCGTCGACCGGGACATCTTCGAGCCAGCTCTGATCTTCACCCAGCTGCTGCAGGAGGCTGGCGTCAAGCATGCCTGTTTCCAGATCCATCGGGCCCGGGCTGGCGCCTGGACCTGTGGGAAGCGGCTCGCTGATCACCGGCTGCCCGGATGATTGTCCCATGGCACTGCCCAGATCAATATTGTCCAGGTTGATACCGACCGACTCGGCAAGTTGCTTCTGTTGTGCTGGCGGAAGGCTTTTAAACTGCTGGATCTGTTCCGGGGTGGGCACAAAATTCTGGGCGTTAACCCCTGGCATGGAAGAGAGTACGAATATAGCCAGCGCAATGTGGGCAATGGTGGTAGTGAAGGATTTCATATAACCGCAACTAGTCATTCGAGTCCTGGAGTGGATTACTTGTATCAACGCGGCCCCATCGAACCGGCCGGATTATTTAATGCACGCAAGGCGTCGCCCTGAACAAATCGGGCATTGTGTACGAAGGGGGTTCACCAGTACAAGAAGGCATCCAGTGAAGCGCTGGATTCGATGACCTGATCGGCAAACTTCAGTGGATCGCTGAAGTGATTCAGTCCGATCTTGATCGCAGTCTTCTTCGAAACAGGCATCGAAAATTCAACCGATATCCGGTTCGTTTTAGTCCGGCCGGGACCGAAAACATTCAGGCCGGCTCCGTCAGCATTGATGTCCAGCTTGCCATAACTCAGTTCAAGCGAATTGCCGCTACGGAAATACAGTTGGGCACGCAGGGTGGTCGCTTCCGAATCGTTGTCCGTGAAGGCGGCCAGTGGCCTGCCGCGAAAACGGTAACCTGACTGATAAATGGTGTGCTCGTAGGCAATGTTGGCCGCTTTCTTCTGCGAATCATGGAAGTTGACGGTGGAATTCTGTGCTTCCAGGCTCAGTCTTAGATTGACTTCGCCCAGCATCGTACTTAATTCGGCGCCCCCCAGTCCGATATGGCGGGAGGGCGCGCCACCTGCTTCATCTTCACCGGTCATTTGGGCATAGATCGCCGTCGATACCGGTCCGGCAAGCCAGCTCCAGCGCAGATCCACGCCGGCAAGCTGGTTCCCAGGCTCGTTCAGGCCCATCGGATCAATGCCGCCATCGCCCCGATTATCATTACCGATTAGCAGTTTGCCAAATGTATCCAGATCATTTGGCCGGCCTTCACCGCCCCACATGGCGGTGCGGGACAAGCCGATCTCAAGCGAGCGCAGCGGTCGCAGGTTCAACCTCATTCCCCATAAATAGGGGCTTTCAACGGCGCGATGTGACTCTAGCTGGCCCATGAAAGTCACCAGTTGCCAGGGGCCCAGCCAGCTCAGCAGTGCAGACTCGAACGGCGCTGCATGGTTGCGCTGCAGGAAAACTCCGGGAACCGGACGCGCGGCGTGGGTGAGTATCATGCTGCTCTCCCAGCCCGGGCCCCACCAGCGGTCAATCGCGCCGATACCCAGGGCCCAGTTTCCCAGCAGGATGCTGGCAAATGAGCCGTCCAGATGCAGCTCGCGGCCATCCCAGGCATCAGGCGCTACATTTGGATTCAGGCGCACTGCAATATTATGTCCTTGATAGTTGATAGCCAGACTCAGTTCCTGCCGGTCCCGCGCATCGGAGCCGAACGATCCGACGGTCGAGGTCGCGTTGCTCATGTGCAGATGCTTCTGATAGGAAGTTTTCTTCATGGCTTTGCGCAGTTCATGACGCAGATAAAGGTAGGACCACTGCTGGGATGGATTGAGATAGGCAGGCTTCAAGGGATCCAGCTGACTTTTGACGGCACTCCACATCAGCGGCCAGGTAGTTAACGGCACATTGATAGCACCGCTATCGACAAGATTCTGCACGTGGTGGCGAGTCTGTTCGTCCCCGGCGTCAATCCAGGGGCCGGCCGACGCCGGAGCGATCCAGGCGATCAACAAGGCGGCGAAGGAAGCGCGGACAGCCACCGGTAAAACCCTGCGGGCTCCGGTTGCGGATGTAGGAAGTGGCTTGATCATAAATTGATACAACGAATGGAATTGATCGGGAAGGGAACTCCGCATCTTAGGGGTTTTTGGCGGCTAGTCAACGACGGATCGTCGGGTGGTGAGAGGCGCTGCCCTGGCACATTTCTGCTGTGATTTATCCGACGCATTCGGACTCCTGTAAGTTAACCCGTTAAGTCAAAAGCAGAGCCCTGCGGCGGATTGCCGCGTGCCACCATGTCTGCCGTTGTGGTACATAAACTGGTTCACACTCCTGAACAAACATCAGGAAGTTGACGTGAATCCGCTTTTTAAATTGATCTGCAGCCTAGACAGTTTCCTGTGGATGACTTAATGTCTCACGCACCCGGTTTCCATGCCGGGATTTTTGATTGTGGATACAGATGATAAAACGAGCATTATCAACTCTTTGCATTGACCATGTTAAGCGAGCCGGGCGGGAATCCGCTTGTAGAGTTGCCGCCTGGAAACCGGGTGAAAATGCCCGGGATGGATACCGATCTGTCTGCTGTTCGCAAGTTGAAAAATGAGAGGGTGAACAGGAGTTTTTATTTGTCTGTACATGAAAATCCTGTGACCGAGATACTCTAAAAGAAGAAACGAGGTTAATAAAAAATGGCTTCTCGAGAAATTGGCACTGTTAAATGGTTTAACAATGCACGTGGTTACGGCTTTATCACCCAGGGCGAAACTAACGAAGATATCTTTGTTCATTACCGGAATATTCGCGGCGACGGATACCGCTCGCTTTGCGAAGGTCAGAAGGTGGAGTTTGAATTGCAGACCACAGATAAAGGTTTGCATGCTGACGATGTAGCCTGCACGGACTGATCTGGCACTTCACCCCGGCGTCGGCCCGCCTTGTTCAGGCTCGATCCAAAACATTGCGCTGACGACGTCGGTTTCCTTAACGCTGCGACTTTACCGGTTCGACCCGAACCAGCATGCCCAGCCGCGGATGGTCCAGATAGTGGATTTCCGTGCTCCGCATTCGGCGGCTTTGTCGAAATGTCACAATATTCTCGATGAAATAGGGTGATTTCAGAAATTCCTTCTGCGGGTCGTCATACCTTTCTTCCAGGGGGCCAGTGGGCGTACTTTCCGTTCCGGATTCCCCGGTCTGTGCCGCGTCCAAGGGATTTGAGTCGGTGCGGCCTGCATCAGATCCATCGCGTGCGGGCATTCCCGTCATCATGAGGCCGCCGGTGGTGGCATCGCCAGCAGGCAGCTCTGCGTCCGGCCAGCTCGGCAGAGCCAGCCAGAATTCGGGTTGCTGCCCGTGGTTCGGAACAAATTCAGAGAACCACAGATCTGTATCCAGATGAACATAGTGACTGACACTTAATTTGATGCTGCCTTCCAGCTCGAAATGCTCTCCATAGCCATTACCGCCGCGCAATGCGATGGATGGCGCTTTTGCCGAGGAGCGCAGGGGTTGTTCCCAAGCGCCGTGGAAGAGGACGCGCAGGCGGCTATCCCGTTCCAGAGCGTCCCGTTGTTTTTTCAGTTTGAACCGTGACTCAGGCAGACGCTGAAAATCAGGCGAAGATGCCGCTGCCTGCGCGTCGGTCGCGGCAGACGCGTCGCTGCCGGATGAGACATCGCCAAGGGCGATGATGTTTTTCGGATAGGTCAGCGAAATGTTGCGCGGCCACTTTTCATCCAGGGGGGAGTCGTTCCGGTATTGCCGTTCAAAAACCAGTACTTCAACCTGATACGGCCCGCGCTCTTGCGCCCGGACCGTGTCCGGTCCCGCAAAAACGGCAAAAAAAAGCAGAGACATGCAGATTGGTTTCATCATTATTTTGGCCTTGTAGGCGTCCATGGATGGATATTCCGGTCTGAGTTTCAATTGCGTCGCTTCCGTTGATTTAGACTCGCATCATTGGTGGAATTCGCGAAACGCACCCTGCCAGATTGACAAAAAAGCACCCGCCAATATAAAGCACGGTCAGAGTCAGTGGCGGCCGGAGGGTGATTCCAGCGTACTGAGCAAACCAAGTACCGCTGACACCCGCTCGGCCGGGTGCTGCATCGGGACGGTATACCTCAGGCGTGTCGCGCCTTCAAGTTTGTATTTTTGTGGCTGTTTCTGCACCAGAGTCACAATGGTCAGAGGGTCAATTCGCGGCTCGGTGCCAAATTCGATCCTGGCGAAATTCTGGTTCGCTTCCAGCTTTACGATGCCCAGCGGTTCACAGCGCAATTTCAGCCGGGTAGTGCTAATAAGGTTTTTCAACGGATCTGGCAGCAGGCCGAAGCGATCAATCATTTCGACCTGAAGTTCATCAAGCGTCGCCTCTGTCCTGAGGCTGGCCAGCCGCTTGTAAAGGATGAGCCGGGCATGTACATCCGGCAAGTAATCCGACGGAATCAGGGCGGGGATATGCAAATCAATCTCGACGCCCTCGTTAAAAGGTTTGTCCAGATCCAGCACTTCGCCCTTTTTGATCGCCTTGACAGCCCGTTCGAGCATGTCCATATAGAGCGAAAAGCCGATGGCCTGCATCTGACCGCTCTGTTCGTCGCCGAGCAGCTCGCCCGCACCGCGAATCTCCAGATCGTGCGACGCCAGCATAAAGCCCGCCCCCAGATCCTGTGCCTCTTCAATTGCGGCCAGTCTTTTCTGCGCATCATCAGTCATGGCCTTGACGTTCGGTGTCAGCATATAGGCGTAGGCCTGATGATGCGAACGTCCAACCCGGCCTCGCAGCTGGTGCAACTGTGCAAGGCCGAGCTTGTCTGCCCGATCGATAATGATCGTATTGGCGGAAGGCACATCAATGCCGGTTTCAATGATCGTCGTACACACCAGCAAATTGAAACGCTTGTGGTAAAAATCGCTCATGACCGCTTCGAGTTCCCGCTCGCGCATCTGCCCGTGGGCAATCTGTATTCGGGCTTCGGGGACCAGCTCGGCGATTTCCGCGGCGCGTTTCTGGATATCCTTGACTTCGTTGTGCAGGAAGTAAACCTGACCGCCGCGCATGATTTCGCGCAGTATTGCTTCCTTTATAAGGGGAGTGTCCGCTTCCCGAACAAATGTCTTTACTGAAAGGCGGCGCGCGGGAGGGGTGGCAATGACGGACAAATCGCGAATGCCGTTCATTGCCATATTGAGCGTGCGGGGAATCGGGGTCGCAGTCAGCGTGAGGATATCGACCTCCGCTCGAAGCGCTTTGAGCGCTTCTTTCTGGCGCACTCCGAACCGGTGTTCTTCATCGATGATCAGCAAGCCCAGGTTCGGATATTTGAACTCGCCCTGCAAAAGCTTGTGGGTGCCGATGAGTATGTCGACCGCACCTTTTTCGACTTTTTGCCGCACGCTGGCGGTTTCTTTACTGCTACGAAACCGGGACACCACCTCGACATTGACAGGAAAGTCGGCAAAGCGGTCCTTGAAGTTCTCGAAGTGCTGCTGCGCCAGCAGTGTGGTGGGCACCAGTACCACGACCTGACGGTTATTTTGTACGGCGATAAATGCAGCGCGCATGGCGACTTCCGTTTTGCCGAATCCCACATCGCCACAGACCAGCCGGTCCATGGGGCGGGGGCTCAACATGTCTTCTCTAACTGCCTCGATGGCCAGCCGCTGATCGTGAGTTTCCTCAAACGGGAATGCCGCGGAGAATTGCTCGTAAGCTTCTCTGGGATCATCGAAAGCGGTGCCAACGCGGGCTGCACGGCGCGCGTATATATCGAGAAGTTCAGCGGCGACGTCGCGTATTTCCTCTGCCGCCTTGCGCTTGGCCCGTTGCCACTGCTCGCTGCCAAGCCGGTGCAGGGGCGCCAGATCCGGATCGGTGCCAGAGTAGCGGCTTATAAAATGAAGGTTGGTGACAGGTACATAGAGTTTGGCGTCATCGGCATACTGCAACACTAAAAACTCGTGGTCCGCGTTATCCACTTGCAGCGTCTGCAGACCAAGATAGCGACCGATACCATTTTCAATGTGGACCACGGGGGCGCCCACCTTCAGTTCAGTCAGGTTTTTAACCAGATTGTCCTGATCTTCGTAGGTTGTGCGTTGCCGACGGCGCGCCTGGATTCTCAGGCCGAACATTTGAGGCTCCGCCACCACGGACAGCCCGGCATCATCGAGAACTGCGCCTTTTTCCAGGGCGGCAATGGTGATTCCGTAGCGCTCATCGCTGTTTCTGAACTGCTGGAAGCTGCCGAACGCCACCGGCTTGATAGCGATGCTGGCAAGCTGATCGAGCATCGCTTCGCGGCGTCCCATGGACTCTGCGCAAAAAAGTACCCGGTGGCCGCTAAGCTTCAGGTAATTCTGCAAAGTAATCAGCGGCGCCGGCAGTTTTGCATTAATGAACAGCTCGGGCGGAGCCGAACACTGGAAGTTGAAGCGTCCCGCGCCTGGACCGATGCTGTCGTGGGACAAGGTCACCCGCTCCAGCGACTTGAGCGCGGCGAATACTTCGTTGACCGGCAAGAACAGTATTTCCGGCTTCAGAATGGGACGACGGATGTCACCTCTGCGGCTGTCGTAGCGGCCGCAGGCTTCCCGCCAGAACTTCTCCAGCGCGGCCTCGAGATGACCAGTAACAAAGGTGACCGTGTTCGCCGGCAGATAATCGAAAAAGGAAGCGCTCTGTTCAAAGAACAGCGGCAGAAAATATTCGACGCCGGCTGGAGAAAGACCGGACACGACGTCCTGATACACCGGGCATTGCCTGGCGTCCACATCAAAAAATTCATGCCAGCGATTCTTGAAAACCGACGTTGCGGCCTTGTCCAGCGGACATTCCCTGGCTGGCAACAATTCTATGGCCTGCACCTGCTCGACGGACCGTTGGGTCTCGGGATCAAAAGTACGGACAGACTCGACTTCGTTATCGAACAGTTCTATGCGGTAGGCGGCGGAACTGCCCATAGGGTAAATGTCGAGCAAGGCTCCCCGTACGGCAAACTCACCATGCTGGAACACCGTGTCGACGCTTTGATAGCCGGCGGCGGTGAGCCTGTTACGAAAGCTATCGATCTCCATGAGGTCACCGCGGCTGACTACGAAGCTGCGGGACTCGATATAGGTCCGCGGGGCAATCCGCTGAACCAGCGTGGCTGCGGACATGACGATGATGGCGCGCCCGGGGCGTCCCAGCTGGTACAGGGTGCGCATGCGTTCGGACACTATGTCCTGATGGGGCGAGAACGTATCGTAGGGAAGTGTTTCCCAGTCGGGAAAGTGCAACACTTCCGGTGCGCGGGGGTGGTCCAGCAAATAAAGCCGGATGTCCTGTTCCAGTCGGGCCGCCTCGGCCGTATCCGCCGCTATGACCAGGCCCACCGATTTCAGCCGGTCGACACTGCTGGCAATAGCGAGCGCCATCGCACTGCCGGCCAGCTTACCCCAGTGTATGTGATCGCCGGGTCGGCGGGGCAATGGTGGGGAAAGGGCGGAACTCGTCTGGAGCTGCTCCAGGTCCAGGTCTTTCATTATCGGAGGAGAAATTCGCGAGTGGTTTTGGGGGTGCCATTCTAACGGCAGCAGGTCAATAAGGCGAATATATCCGCAAGCTGGCTCTTTCCGGCCAACGGCCGGCGCCTCTGCTTCAAAACCAGCGCTCTCCATACCGGCCAAGCCCGTCCGGGATGGTAGCGTGGGCATTTTTGAATCAATTTCCAGATGCCTATGGAACTTATTGGTGCCGGTCTCTATAATTAGCGCGATTTTTTGGTCCGCTAATAGGGCGCCACGGAAGTGGACAATTCTGATGTGATTATCCGTCGCCATATTCCTCGATCGCGTTCCATACTAAGTGGTTCGCGGTGCCCTGCGCAGAGCTCTTCACAGTCTCTCGATTCTGATCATGACCCCTGGGGTGCCGGATATTCTCGGCCCAGGGTTCAATGAAGCCTGCAAGTACAGCTTTTGAGAAAGCATATTCCGGAAATGACCTGTGCCGGTGGCGCAGTGGGCCGATTTCCGGCCAGTGGACGGGGGCGGAACGAGACGCGCGGATTCCGGGCAGGCCGACCCCGGTGAAAGGGCATCGACGCGCCATTTGGATCTGAACAGTAGTTTGTTTGGCGAAAGGTTTTACGTGCAGCCGCTCTGACGTGCAGCGACCGCACTTCTCTATCTCAACAATACTAGGCAACGTTATTATGATAAAAATCCGCAAAGGGTTGGATCTGCCGATCACCGGCCAGCCGCGGCAGGTCATAGAAGATGGGCCGGCCATCCGCTCAGTGGCACTTGTCGGGTTTGATTACCACGGCATGAAGCCAACCATGGCTGTCAAAGAGGGCGACCGGGTCAGGCTGGGTCAGGAGCTTTTTTCCGACAAAAAAAATCACGGCGTAATTTATACTTCGCCGGCTACCGGAACTGTGGCAGCAATCAATCGCGGCGCACAAAGGGTCTTTCAGTCCATTGTGATTGACGTCGATGCCGGCAGTAACGAGGCAGAAGAATTTGAACGCTTCGACGCGGCTTCACTATCCGGGTTGGCCGCCGACAAGGTTCGCGACATCCTGATTCGCTCGGGATTGTGGACGGCTTTCAGGACGCGTCCCTACAGTAAGGTCCCAGCCGTCAATGCAGTTCCCAGTGCTATTTTTGTGTCCGCAATGGACACCAATCCTCTGGCGGTGGATCCGGCCCTGGTTATCGCTGAACAGTCGGAAGCGTTTGCACAGGGGTTGAACCTGATCGCCAAACTCACTGAAGGTAAAGTTCATGTCGGCCACGCTCCGGAAGCCAAGCTGGCAGTTCAGGCGACCGAAAAAATCGCGTTGCATACCTTCGCCGGCGTGCATCCGGCAGGCAATGTCGGCACCCACATCCACTTTATTCACCCCGTCAGTTCCACCCGGGTGGTCTGGACCATGGGTTATCAGGACGTCATCGCCGTTGCGCATCTTTTTACCCAGGGACGGCTGTCCACGACCCGGGTGATTTCGCTGGCAGGGCCACAGGTACAGAATCCCCGCCTGGTTCGCACCCGGTTGGGCGCCAGCCTTGAAGAGCTGACGGCGGGGCAAATGAAAGCCGGCGAAAACCGGATAATTTCAGGTTCTGTATTCGGCGGACGCAGCGGCGGTTCGGCAGTTCGCTTTCTTGGGCGCTATCACACCCAGGTCAGCGTACTGGCCGAAGGTCGCGAACGGCAACTCCTGCATTTTGTCCGCCCGGGATTCAACGCGTTTTCAGTATTGCCGATCTACGTGACCAGCCTGATGCGCAAGCGTTTTGATTTCAATACATCCACCAACGGCAGTGAACGGGCCATGGTGCCTGTCGGTTCCTATGAAAGGGTCATGCCTCTGGATGTCCTTCCAACGCAGTTGCTGCGCGCATTGATTGTAGGGGATACCGAATCCGCCCAGAAACTCGGCTGCCTGGAACTGGACGAGGAAGACCTGGCGTTGTGCAGCTTTGTCTGTCCCGGTAAGTACGAGTACGGGCCGATTTTGCGGGACAACCTGACACGCATCGAGATTGAGGGGTAAGCCATGGGATTGCGACGATTCTTAGACAACCTCGAGCCTCATTTCCACAAAGGTGGGCGCTTCGAGAAGTGGTATGCCTTGTACGAGGCCGCTGATACAATTTTTTACAAGCCGGCCGATGTCACCAAGACAACGTCTCATGTGCGTGACGCTATCGACCTTAAGCGGATCATGATCACCGTCTGGTTCTGTACCTTCCCGGCGATGTTTTACGGGATGTACAACGTCGGTTATCAGGCCAACATGATCATGGCCGATATGGGGCTGACTGCCGTTGAAGGCTGGAGAGGGGCTATCATCGCGGCGCTGGCAGGACATGACGCCAGCAGCATCTGGGATAACCTTATTTACGGCGCTGCCTATTTTGTACCGATTTATGCAGTCGTTTTCATCGTGGGCGGATTCTGGGAAGTGCTGTTCGCGATGAAGCGAGGCCATGAAGTCAACGAAGGGTTCTTTGTCACTTCCATACTGTTTGCGCTGATATGTCCGCCGGATCTGCCCCTCTGGCAAGCGGCGCTGGGTATCAGCTTCGGCGTCGTGCTCGGCAAGGAAGTGTTCGGTGGAACAGGCAAGAACTTCCTCAACCCGGCGCTTACAGGCCGTGCATTTCTGTATTTTGCCTATCCTGCAGATATGTCCGGAGATGCTGTCTGGACCGCCGTGGACGGGTTTTCGGGCCCGACCGCACTGTCCATCGCCTACAATGACGGCATGCAGGCGCTCACCGGCCAGTTGACCTGGATGGATGCATTCCTCGGCAATATGCATGGTTCCATCGGCGAGACTTCCACGCTGGCAATCCTTTTGGGCGGCGCAGTAATGATCGCCATGGGTATCGCATCCTACCGCATCGTACTGGGGACCTTCCTCGGGATGGCCGCCACCGCTCTGCTGTTTAACATGTTCGCCGCCGGCAGTGATAATCCGATGTACGCCATGCCGTTTTACTGGCATCTGGTGGTCGGAGGTTTTGCATTCGGAATGATTTTCATGGTGACGGACCCTGTGTCTGCGTCCATGACAAACGCCGGCAAATGGTGGTTTGGAATTCTGGTTGGGGCCATGACGGTAATGATTCGGGTGGTCAATCCGGCGTTCCCCGAAGGGATCATGCTGGCCATACTGTTCGGTAATCTGTTTGCGCCATTGATAGACCATTTTGTAGTGCAATCCAACATCAAGCGGAGGTTGGCGCGTGTCTAAAAATAAAGATTCCATCGGTAATGTAGCCAAAGTGGCGTTTCTTCTTTGCGTAGTCTGCTCTGTCATTATTTCCACTGCGGCAGTCATGCTCAAGCCGCTCCAGCAGGAAAACAAGGCACGCGACTTCAAGCGCAATATCCTTCTGGCCGCGGGGATGCTCCAGGAAGGCGTGTCTATCGAAGAGGCGTTCAAGAGTGTCGAAACACGCATAGTTGACCTGGAATCCGGGGAAATCACCGACCAGGTCAACCCGGATGAATACGATCAGCGACGCGCTGCCAGCGACACGGCACTTTCGGCACAGATCGAGCCGGATCAGGATCTCGCCAAGATCGGGCGTCAGGAAAAGTATGCAGAGGTATATTTTGCGACGGATGCCCAGGGTCAGGACGTGCTGATACTTCCGGTACGTGGCTACGGCCTGTGGGGCACGCTGTATGGATTTGTTGCAGTCGGTCCCGATTTCAATACTGTGGTTGGTATGGGCTTCTACGAGCACAAGGAAACGCCCGGCCTTGGGGCTGAGGTGGACAACCCGAGCTGGAAGGGGCTCTGGCAGGGCAAAAAGCTATACGACGATGAAGGCAATGTTGCGCTGGAGGTCGTCAAGGGCAACGCCGACAGGAACGATCGCAATTATCAGTACAAAATCGACGGCCTGTCGGGAGCAACCCTGACCAGCCGTGGGGTTCATAATCTTGTGCAATTCTGGTTCGGTGAAAGGGGATACAAACCGTTTCTCACCAACCTGAAACGGGGAGAAGCGTAGCCATGAAATCGAAAGATCTACTTTTCAAGCCAATTCTGGATAACAATCCGATTGCCTTGCAGATTCTCGGAATCTGTTCGGCACTGGCAGTAACCAGCAGTCTGAAAGTGACTCTGGTCATGTGCCTGGCGCTAACCCTGGTAACAGGTTTCTCGAACTTCTTCGTATCGCTGGTGCGCAATTATGCGCCGAGCAATATCCGCATTATCGTACAGATGACAATTATTGCCTCGCTGGTAATTCTGGTTGACGAGATATTGAAAGCGGTCGCTTATGACATCAGCAAGCAGTTGTCGGTGTTTGTGGGACTGATCATTACCAATTGCATCGTGATGGGCCGCGCTGAAGCCTTCGCAATGAAGAATCCGCCAATTCCCAGTTTCCTCGACGGTATTGGTAACGGCCTGGGATACAGCGCCCTGCTGATTGTGCTGGGCATTATCCGGGAGCTGTTCGGCACCGGTAATCTGCTGGGAATAGAAATCATGTCAACCGTCAACAACGGTGGCTGGTATATTCCGAACGGATTGTTGCTCCTCCCGCCCAGCGCGTTTTTCCTGATTGGCCTGATTATCTGGGTGCTGCGCTCGGTCAAACGGGATCAGGTTGAAGCGGCGGATTACAAGATTTCCCCCAACACCAGAATCACCAAGGAGATCGCGTGATGGAAGCCATGATCAGCTTGTTCGTCCGTTCGGTATTTATCGAGAACATGGCGCTGGCATTCTTTCTTGGAATGTGTACGTTTCTAGCCATATCCAAAAAAATAGATGCCGCCATCGGGCTGGGTGTTGCGGTCACGGTAGTGCTGGCCATCACTGTGCCAATCAATAATCTGCTGTACAGCTATCTGCTCAAAGACGGTGCCATGTCGTGGGCCGGTTTGGAAGAAGTGGATCTGAGCTTTCTCGGGCTGATTACCTACATTGGTGTTATCGCTGCGATCGTTCAGATACTGGAGATGATACTGGACCGGTTTTTTCCGCCGCTCTATAACGCCCTCGGGGTTTTTCTGCCTCTGATCGCGGTCAACTGCGCAATCATGGGCGCTTCATTGTTCATGGTGGAGCGTGATTACAATTTTGGGGAAAGCCTGGTATTCGGCACTGGAGCCGGGGTGGGCTGGGCGCTGGCGATTGTCGCGCTGGCTGGTATTCGTGAAAAACTCAAATACAGTGACGTTCCGGAAGGTTTGCGCGGCCTGGGCATCACCTTTATTACCGTCGGTTTGATGGCTTTAGGTTTCATGTCGTTCAGCGGCGTCGATATCTAGGCACGGGGAATTAACCAATCATGAATATAGAGATAGTTCTAGGTGTAGTAATGTTCACCGTCATCGTGTTTGCACTGGTGGCGGTGATCCTGAGCGCGCGGGCCAAACTTGTCGCCAGTGGAGACGTTAAAATCACTGTCAATGGTGAAAAGGAAATAATCACGCCCGCCGGTGACAAGTTGCTGCAGACCCTGTCGAATAACGGAGTTTTTCTGGCGTCGGCATGTGGAGGTGGCGGTAGCTGCGCCCAGTGTAAATGCATTGTGGAATCGGGCGGTGGTTCGATGCTGCCCACTGAGAAAGCGCATTTCACCAATCGGGAGGAAAAGCAGGGGTGGCGATTAAGCTGTCAGGTGCCCGTCAAGCAGGACATGCATATCGAAGTTCCAGAAGAAGTCTTTGGGGTCAAGCAATGGGTCTGTGAAGTGGTCTCCAATCCCAACGTCGCGACATTTATCAAGGAGCTGACGTTGAAACTGCCAGAAGGCGAGAATGTAAATTTCCGCGCGGGTGGCTACGTGCAGCTTGAAGCTCCGCCGCATCACGTGAAATTTTCTTCATTCGATATCGAAGAGGAGTACCGGGGCGACTGGGAGCGTTTCAATTTTTTTGAAATGGAGTCCAAAACTTCAGAGCCGGTTATTCGTGCCTATTCCATGGCCAACTATCCTGAAGAGCGCGGTATCGTCAAATTCAATATCCGTATTGCGACGCCGCCACCGCGCACCCAGGGTTTACCGCCAGGCAAAATGTCATCCTGGGTATTCTCTTTAAAACCGGGTGACAAGGTAACGGTATACGGGCCGTTCGGGGAATTCTTCGCGAAAGAAACCGAAGCCGAGATGGTATTTATCGGGGGTGGCGCTGGAATGGCACCCATGCGTTCGCACATTTTCGATCAGCTTCGACGGGTCCGGACCCACAGAAAAATTTCATTCTGGTACGGCGCCCGGTCATTGCGAGAACTGTTCTACCAGGATGAATATGACCGGCTTGCCAGCGAAAACGAAAATTTCACCTGGAATATCGCGTTGTCTGATCCACAGCCTGAAGACAACTGGAGTGGATTGACAGGGTTTATTCACAATGTACTTTACGATCAGTATTTAAAAGAACATCCGGCGCCAGAGGATTGCGAGTATTACATGTGTGGCCCACCCATGATGAACGCTGCAGTCATCAAGATGCTGAAAGATCTGGGTGTGGAGGATGAAAACATCATGCTTGACGATTTTGGTGGTTAAGATCCGGCTGGTGGGACAAAGTCTTGATTCATAAAAAGCAGTTAATTGTGGTGTGGGCGAGGGCAGCTGGACTGCTCTCGCTTTTTTTATGGGTGATACTGGCGGGTTCCGGGTGCTCGCGCAACCAGATGCAGGTGGTGAGCGCCCGGGGTGAAACCATGGGCACCTTCTACAATGTCAAGGTGGTTGCCGCGGAGCGTGAACTGCCGACGGAGGCGCAGCTGGAACAGTGGGCCGACGAAGTGTTCGCCCGAATCAACAATTCCATGTCTACCTACCTGGATTCGTCTGAGCTGATGCGGCTGAATAATTCGCAAGTGCAGGACTGGCAGGAAGTTTCCACTGAGCTGTTCATGATTCTCGATCTGAGTCAGAGAATCAGTGAGTTGTCCGCTGGCTCGTTCGATGTCACCATCGGGCCGCTCGTCGATTTATGGGGGTTTGGGCCTGTAAAGCGTCCGAACCGCGTTCCCGACGAGGGTGAGCTCCAGCAGACCCTGGCCCGGATTGGCCACGGCAAGCTCGAACTGAATCCGGCCACCTCCAGTGTCCGCAAGCCTGCCGAACTCCGGATTGACCTGTCTGCCATCGCCAAGGGCTACGCCGCTGACGAACTTGCGAACACGCTGGTGTCCAAGGGGTATCCGAATGTTCTGGTGGAGATCGGTGGCGAGTTGAGTCTGCGCGGTATCAGCCAACGGGGTACGCCCTGGCGTATCGGTATTGAGGCACCAAGTTTCAATCCGTTGAACGTCGATAGCCATGCCGCACGGACGGTTGTGTTGTCGGACAAGGGAATGGCGACATCCGGAGACTATCGCAACTATTATGAAGTGGACGGCAAGCGCTTTTCGCATACGATCGATCCGCGGACGGGCCGGCCAATCGTTCACAATCTGGCTTCGGTAACGGTCCTTGCTGAAACCTGCGCCGAAGCTGATGCATTGGCCACCGCTTTGAACGTCCTTGGTTCTGATGAAGGCCTGGCCTTGGCAAACCGCGAGAATATTGCGGCTTATTTCATTGTGCGGGAAGGCGACGGCTTTGTGACGAAGCAGTCCGACCAGTTTGCGCAGTACACCGCTCCCTGATCTCCAGGCAAGCGGTTCAACCGGTAACCGACACAGGTGAAGTTATGATGACGATGATTCTCGCGTTCTGCTTGTTGTTTCTGGTCATGACGGGGATGGCCGTTGGTGTCCTTGTGAAAGGCAAACCGCTTAAAGGGTCTTGCGGAGGGATCAGCGCGCTGGGCATGGGAACGGCTTGCGATATCTGTGGTGGTAACCCCCAAAAGTGCGAAAAGGAAACCGACAGCGATGCCACCAGCTCGGCAAAAAGCGAAGATTTTTACGAATTGAAAAGCTGACAGATTTTTCAGCGCATCATTCGTTTATGCCGGAAAATGGTGTTCCGTCAACGCAACAGTTTTTCTCGTGCCGCAATACATGCAGATCCGGCGATGACGAGAGCTGAATATTAAAAAAGACAAGGCAACGAAATGGCAGACCACACTTATCAATTACTGGTTATCGGCTCCGGTCCGGCCGGTGAAGCTGCGGCGATGGCGGCCTCCAAATATGGAATGAATGTCGGAGTTGTCGATGCCATGGCTACGCTTGGAGGCAATTCAACCCACAAGGGAACGATTCCGTCAAAATCAATTCGACATGCGGTCAAGCAGGTTATTACGTATCGGCAGCAACCGGAGATGCTGCAAATGACTTCGATGCCGCCAATATCCTATCCGAGGATCCTGGAAGCAGCTAAAAAAGTCATACCCAAAAAAGTCGCAAAACACAAATCGTATTTCATGCGCAACCGTATTCATGTACACGCCGGCGAGGCGCGATTCGCAGGCTTGCACGATATAGATGTAATGACGCCCGAAGGCGTAATCGACAAAATTTCTGCCGATAATATCCTGATCGCTACCGGTTCCCGTCCTTATCATCCGCCGGGCGTGGATTTTTCGCACCCGCGGGTGTACGACAGCGACAGCATTCTGGAAATGACACATACCCCCCGGACCCTGATTATTTATGGGGCCGGGGTGATCGGCTGCGAGTACGCATCGATATTCAGCGGCCTGGGTGTCAAGGTGGATCTGATCAATTCCCGGGACCATCTGCTGAGTTTTCTCGATGGCGAAATTTCAGATGCGCTCAGTTATCATTTACGGGATCGCGGGGTGCTGGTACGTCACGGAGAAGAATTCGAGTCGCTTGACGCGGACGATCATCAGGTGGTGTTGAAACTGGCCTCCGGCAAGCGTATCAAAGCGGATGCCTTGCTTTGGTGTAATGGCCGGTCCGGCAATACCGAGAGACTCAACCTTGCCGCAGCCGAGCTGCAGGCGGACCACCGGGGTCAGGTCGATGTCGATGATCACTATCGCACAGCGCAGGCCCATATTTATGCCGCCGGAGATGTCATAGGCTGGCCCAGCCTGGCCAGTGCATCCTACGATCAGGGGCGTGCGGTCGTGGCAGCAATTGCCGGTGAGCCCGTGCGGCGGATTATCGATGCTCCCACCGGGATTTACACGATTCCGGAGATCAGTTCCATCGGTAAAACCGAAGCCGAGCTGACTTCTGCAAAGATTCCCTATGAAGTCGGCAGAGCTTTCTTCAAGGATCTGGCGCGTGCCCAGATCAGTGGTGACGAAGTGGGCATGATGAAAATCCTGTTCCATCTGGATACCCATCAGATCCTGGGAATTCATTGTTTTGGTGCGGAAGCCTCCGAAATTGTTCACATCGGCCAGGCAATCATGAATCAGAAAGGCGAAGCCAACAGCATATTTTATTTCACCAATACCACGTTTAATTACCCCACGATGGCCGAAGCCTATCGGGTCGCGGCGCTTAACGGAATAAACCGTCTGCGACGGCAATAGCGCCTGTTAACACTCATTTGATTGCGCCTGCCGGAGGTCATTTTTTTGGCGGGCAAGGCCAGGCGGATGCTGTCCGGTATTCCAGGTAAGCGAGCCCGAAAGCCGCGGGGCGGAAAAATATGCCCGGCCATCCGGGCTGCGGTTGAAAAAAAGTTACTCTGCGCCGCTCTTCGTTCGTTTGGAAAAGCCAAACTCCTCTCTTCGCTTCTTGATTGGCGTTTTTTCAACCACAACAGGCGTGATCAAATTAGGGTTAACAGGCCCTGATCCACGCTCTGGTCGATCAGAATCCTGGCCACCAATGATCCGGCAGGTAGTCCTGCTGGATCAATGAGGCGATATCCATGCTGGTGGCCACCCCGGCATGGACGAAAAATCCGCCCCAAATTGAACGTGAGCGAAATGCGAGTATTCCCAGGAACAGCCCGAAAAATATCGCTCCGGTTGACTCGAGCCAGGGTTTGGCCAGGTGGATCATCATGTAGGGGATCACCATGATCCAGATGGAGGCCGAACCGAAATAAGGGCGTAAGACATTGATCATGAAACCGCGAAAAAAGAACTCCACGCAAACGAACTGCAACAGATAAAGCGCCTCCCAGGCAAGCAGGTCGAAATAGCTGCGGCCAGCGGTACGATAGAAGGGATAATAGTCGACAAAATCTTTGCGAAAACTGACGAGCACAACGCAGACGAGGATCGGCGTCAGCAAATAAAGATAACCGAACCAGTGTCTATGGGTTTCCCCCCAGCCCCAGCCGAGATCCCGCATTCGCACCTTGAGAAATACCCGCACCGTAATCCACGGAATGAGTACAAACGTGACCACGTGCATCCAGCTCCACCACGTGAGTCGCGAGAGGTGGTACCACTGGGCATCATGCAACGTTTGCAGCCAGTAATTCTTCGGGTAGCCTTGAAACCGTCCCACGAACTCCAGCACCGCGGCGAAAGCGACGTCAGTTTTCAGGTAGTTCAGCAAATGAAGCGATATGCATACGCTGAACAGGACGATCAGCGCTACCCGTGATCCGGCGATCCTGCCTCCCGTAAATGACGGTGCTTGATGATCGATCTCATCCAGAGCCTTGAAGGTAGATATCGGGTTAAGTAGTGCGGGCAACATAGTGATCCTGGGCGGAGGCCGATGGGACCTGCCTTTCATAGGGGGCATTTTGCAGACATTCTTTCAAAGGTAGAGCCGGATAAAGCTCCTGCATTGCTTTGATGAATTTCAGCGTATTGAAGGCATCGAACCATTGCCTGAACGCGTGGCGGTATTGCGCTTCGGTTCGAACCTGTTTGCGCAGGTGCTGGAAAAACTGCTCCGATCCCAGCGCAGATAGAGCAAAAGCGATTTTCGCTGGCAGCTCCGGCCACTTTGCGGCACCTTCAGAAATGTCGGACCAGGCGTTGTCGGCGATCTGCAGAAAAAGTTTTAATGTCTGAAAGCAGTTCGGATGGTAATAGCAAAATTCCTGCTGCGGATCGGACAGACTCAGAATCCGGCCCACAGCGGGCCCGGTACCAAATGGAACCCGGTCGGACAGGCGGGCTGTCAGCGCGATGGTGATCGACGGATCCCGAGACACGGGGGCGATTTTGGCAATCTTGTTGAGCAAATAAAAATCCTCGCCGCCGCTGCGCCGGGGAAATCCCCTGACCTGACAGTAGGTTTCTGCGTGCACAGCCAGGGCACTGCCGAGGCTTGTAAATGCATATGCGCTTCCCGCCCATTGCAGGCAACGCTGATAGTAAAGAATAGCCTGTTCATAGAGCTGCGTGGCTTTTACTACCTCCGGCTGAAGCCTTAAATCAGCGGCTGTTCCGCCATGCTGGAAATCAAAAACAACCGCGCCTGCTTTTTCCAGTCTGCCGGAGAGGTAATTGTCCGGCAGTTGCGCGTCGGCGTCGCAGCTGTATATCCATGGCGTGTCCAGATAGCCATCTGAGTAGAGCTGAACCGCGATGTCGAAGCCGATTTTCCGTGCGAGCCCCACTCCCTGGCTGACGGGGATCTGTCGGCCCGGCTCATGACGGCTGACAATCAAGAAGCAGGAGTGCTCGTGTCGGTATAATGACAGGTTGTCGTGAGAGGCCAGCAGATCAAATCGCTGGAAATATTCAAGCAACGCCTGATTATTAGCGCAAACGGCGGAATTTTCAGGTTGGTTGACGACGACCACCACGAGTAGATCCTGCCGCCAGAGCGGCTGCCTGATCAGTCGTTCGAAAAATTCATTTCTCTCATCGAAACACGGAATGACCAGGCAGTAGCTGGCTCGGAAGGTGTCTAGTCGGACGATATTCCTGATCTCGGATTCCGCGTAACTTGCAAGATATTTTGTCAATGCAGGTGAGCGCGAGGGCGATTTGTGTTGGTGAAGTGCCGGGACCGCAGCCATCAGTGCAAGGCGGGCCGGATGGGCAGATCAAGCATTATCATGGCTTCTGCATCCAGCATGTCATTCAGGCGCGCATTGACCAGCGATTCCGGAAAATATTGATGGGCGAGCTCGATGAAAAGATCTTTGTGGCGGGCCTCCGACCGCGCGATACTCGAGTAGAACTGTTGCAGGTCGCCCGGTGGCAGGGCCTCGGCCAGCATGCCAAAGCGCTCATGTCCACGCGCTTCGATAATTCCAGCCACGAGGAGCCGGTCCATCAGGTAAGCATCACTACCCTTGCGATGCAGGCCCCGCATCTGGTTGACGTAGGGATCCTTGTCATCTGAGCCAGTCTGCAGTCCACGCGCATGTAACAGTTTCACCACTTCCCGGAAGTGAACCATTTCTTCAATTGCCAGATCTGCCATGGCGGTGACCAGCGCCTGCCGGTCCGGATAATGCGACAGCATGGAAACAGCCATTCCGGAAGCTTTTTTTTCCGCAGCAGCATGGTCCAGCAGGAACTGATCGAGGTTGGCCAAAACGGCCGCAAGCCAGGCAGCAGGGCTGGTTGCTCTAAGCGAGAACATTCGGTTAAGGTGCCTTCACATAAAATAACGGGCGGCATTATAGCTTCCGGCGTCAAAGCGATACATCGTCAGCCGCACAGCTTGCCGTTATAATCGCCCGATCGTCAGCAGAAGGCTTATAGACTAATGATTATTGAACCCAAAATCCGTGGTTTCATCTGTACCAATGCCCATCCCGCCGGTTGCGCGGCCAATGTTCATGAACAGATTGAGTACATTAAAAGTCGGGGCCCGATCGAAAACGGGCCGCGCAACGTGCTGATAATCGGTGCTTCGACCGGGTACGGCCTTGCATCGCGGATTACTGCCGCATTCGGTTGCGGCGCGCAGACCGTCGGAGTTTTCTTTGAAAAACCCCCTTCAGAACGCAAGACGGCGTCGGCAGGCTTTTACAATGCGGTTGCCTTTGAGCAGGAGGCAGAGCGCGCCGGGGTGTACGCCAAGAGCATCAACGGCGATGCATTCTCTAATGAAATCAAGCAGCAGGTGATTCAGTTAATCGAGCAGGATCTCGGCAAGATAGATCTGGTGGTTTACAGTCTCGCTTCTCCGCGGCGGACCGATCCTGTATCCGGAGTTACCCATTCTTCCGTCCTCAAACCGATCGACCGCGCCTATACTGCAAAAAACCTCAATACCGATACCCTCAAGATCAATGAAATCACCCTCGAACCCGCCAGTACCGATGAAATTGCTGCAACAGTGAAGGTTATGGGCGGAGAGGACTGGGAGCTGTGGCTGGCCGAACTGCGTCGGGCCGATCTGCTGGCGGACAATTGCCAGACGGTGGCTTATACATACCTTGGCGAAAAAATTACCTGGCCCATCTACGGTCGGGCCACTATCGGCAAGGCCAAGGAAGACCTCGACCGCGCCGCGGCCGCCATTTCAAAATCATTATCAGCACTCGGTGGCAAAGCCCACGTAGCGGTGCTCAAGGCGCTGGTAACCCAGGCGAGCTCCGCCATCCCCATCATGCCGCTTTATATTTCCCTTCTGTACAAGGTAATGAAAGAGCAGGGGACTCACGAAGGTTGTATTGAGCAGATTTTCCGGCTTTTCACCGAAGGACTGTACACTTCGACGCCCCGGCTGGATGAACAGCAACGCCTGCGGATGGACGAGCGCGAGCTGGATCCGGCCATACAGCAACAGGTGGAAGCATTGTGGCCTCAGGTGACTGAAGAAAACCTGTTCGAGCTGACGGATTACCGCGGTTATCACCAGGAGTTTCTCCGCCTGTTTGGCTTTGGTCTGCAGGGGGTCGACTACACGGCGGATACCAATCCACTGACGCCTGCCAGTTTTGGTTAACTCCAGCGTATTGACCGGATCCTCGATCAGCGGGAGGTGGACATGAGTCGCCCCGTGTTCGGCAAGCACCTCCTGCATCCGAAATACTGGCCAACCTGGCTGGGTATCGGCATGTGGTATTGCAGTGTTCAGTTGCCCTATCGTTGGCAACTGGCGCTGGGTCGCTGGCTTGGTCGCGGGATGATGAAGCTGGCCAGGGGGCGTCGGCATATTGCGCAACGCAACCTGGAACTGTGCTTCCCGGAAAAATCCGTCCAGGAGCGTGCCGCGATCCTCGACGGGCTCGCCGAGGCACTGGGTATCGCCGTATTTGAGACCGGCATGGCCTGGTTCTGGTCAACCCGGCGTCTGGATGGAAGTTGCGAGATCCACGGGCTGGACTATCTGCAGCAGGCTCAGTCGGCGGGTCAAGGTGTGATACTGATGGCCTTTCATTTCACGCACATCGATATCGGCGCCAAGCTGCTGGGGCGCAGTCTGACCATCGATGGGACCTACCGGCCGCACAAGAATGCAGCTTTCGATTTTGTGCAGCACTGGGGAAGGCAAAGGCACACGTCCCATGGTGAAGCCATCCCCCGCAGCGACGTGCGAGCGATGATCAAGGCACTTCGGGCCGGTCATTCGATCTGGTATGCGCCGGACCAGGATTACGGTCCGAAGCACAGCGTATTTGTACCGTTTTTCGGTGTCCCCGCAGCGACCATCACCGCGACTTCCCAGCTGGCCCGGATCGGCAAGGCAGTGGTCATTCCCTTTACGCAGACGCGAAAGAACGATGGCAGTGGTTACCTGCTGCGCATCTTTCCGCCGTGGGAGAACTTTCCTGGACCCAGTGAAGTCGAAGATGCCGAACGCGTCAATCGTTTTGTCGAAGAACGCATTCAGGAACAACCCGATCATTATCTTTGGGTTCACCGGCGATTCAAGACCCGGCCGCCAGGCGAACCGGATTTATACACGGAGCACGGCGGCCCGATTCATCGGCAGCCACAGTGAAACTCGGCTTGTTTGTTCCGGAAGCCCTCAGTACCATTAGCCCCCTTTTCATTCTGAATGACACGTCTGGAGACGCCGATGTTTCAAGGTAGCATGGTCGCGCTGGTGACGCCGATGACCGCAGATAATGCGCTCGATTGGGACGCACTGGCGCGGCTGGTCGAGTGGCACATTGATCAGGGCACTCATGGAATAGTGGCAGTGGGGACCACCGGTGAATCCGCCACGCTGGACATGGATGAGCATATTGAGGTTATAACGAGGGTAGTGCAGCAGGTGCGGGGTCGGCTCCCTGTGATCGCCGGAACCGGCGCGAACTCCACCAGCGAAGCGCTTGAGCTGACCCAGGGCGCCAAGGATGCCGGTGTGGATGCCTGTCTGCTGGTGTCACCGTATTACAACAAGCCGACGCAACGAGGCCTGTACCTTTTCCACAAGTGCATTGCCGAAGAAGTCAACATTCCCCAGATCCTCTACAACGTTCCAGGTCGTACTGCCGTGGATTTGCTGCCCGAAACGGTGGCCCGCCTTGCAGAGCAGCCCAACATTATTGGCCTCAAAGAGGCGACCGGCGATCTGCAGCGCCTGCGGCAGCTGAAAAATCTGCTGGACGATGATTTCCTGCTACTGTCCGGTGATGACGCTACCGCCCGCGAATTCATGGAACTGGGCGGCCACGGTGAGATATCAGTGACTGCAAACGTCGCTCCGAAGCTCACATCGCAAATGTGCCATCTGGCGCTTACCGGTAATTATCAAGGGGCGGCGCAAGTGGACGAGCAGTTGCAGCCTCTTCACAAAGCGCTTTTTATCGAATCCAACCCCATACCGGTAAAGTGGGCATTGATGGAGATGGGACTGATCGATTGCGGCATCCGTTTGCCAATGACACCCTTGTCAGACCAATACCATGATCAGGTCCGTGCCGCCCTGCGGATGGTGGGCGCGTTGACCACCTGATCAGGTAAGTCTTTGCGGCGTCGGTTGATCCGGTGCCCCCTTCCAATTGAGCAAGATAGCTATGCAACAAAAAATTTTACTGATCGGGGCAGTGTCCATCTTGCTGCTCAGCGGCTGTATTTATCGAGATCGCAGTGAGGACTATCAGAAGGCCGGCTCCATCAAGTCGTTGGTTCTGCCCGAAGATATCCGCAGCGCACCGCTGGAAGAATTGTATCCTGTGCCGCCGGTGGCACCCAGAACCGACTCTTTCTATGATCTCAAGACCGATGGCTTCGTCGTGCCTCGGCCAGAGCCCATGATTGTGGAAGGGGAAGGGGCGAAAGTCCGGATTCAGCGTGTCAGCGAGCAGCAGTGGATTCTGCTGGAGGCGCCGGCCAGCCAGATCTGGCCGCTGACGCAAAGCTATCTGTCAGAGGCGGGCATCCTTGTCGAGCGCAGCAATCCGGCTTCCGGATTGATTGAAACCCGCTGGGTGGAGTTCAAGTCAGACAGCGCAACCCGCAGCCGCTTCAAAATCCAGGTCGAGCAGGGATTGAGACCCGAGACTACAGAAGTGCACGTCGCGGCGCAGCAGGTGCCAGCCGCCGACGTTAGATCCAGTTCCTGGGCTGATGCATCCGCCAATAACGAGCGCGCGAAGACCCTGCTGGAAGACCTGGCCAACAGTCTGGCGGTTGATATCGAAAATAATTCTGCGTCCCTGCTAGGCCAGTCTGTCGGCGGTGAGGTCAAGGCCAGGCTCCTGATGGAAGGACAGGAACCAGTGCTGCGACTGCAACTGCAGAACGCGCGCGCCTGGGCGACCCTGATCCATGCATTGAATGAGGATGAATTTCGCCTGTGGGGCGAATCCCGGGCCCAGGGACTGCTCTACTTTCAGTATCTGGATGATGACAAGCGGCGGGGGCGATTCATGCGGCTGTTGCGTGGTCGCACCGTGCATGAAATTGAGGTGGCACCTCATTCGATCGAACTAATCACAGAGCATCTTGCGGATGACCCCGAGGTGCGGGCGACCTTCGCAAATACGACTGACGTCAAGTTTGGCAATGCGTTGGAAAACCAGTTTGGATATCTGTTGCGGGTGGAACAGACTGCCCCGAATGCGGCGAGAGTGACTTTGCGTGACGCACGGGGACAACCGCTGGAAATGCGCGAGCACAAAAAAATTCTTATGGAGATCCGGGATAATCTCATCTGATGCAACAATCCGCTGCGCTTCCCTCGGCAGCGGGAGCAGTGGCAATGCGACGGTCGTCGCTGCCGGCGGGACGGTTGTATTGCTCGATTGCGGGTTCAGTCTGCGCGAGTTGCAGCGCCGGCTGAATCGTGTCGATCTGAATGTGGCGGATCTTTCCGCCGTATTTGTGACCCACGAGCACCAGGACCATTGCAAGGGTGTCTTTCAGCTGTTCAAACAGTACCAGCTGCCCGTTTTCATGACGGCGGGCACGGCGGCGGGACTGCGGAGTCCGTTGCCACGGCCCCAAATAATTCGCAGTGGTGATGCCATAGAGATTGGGGAGCTTGTCATCAAGCCTGTGGAAGTATCACACGACGCCAATGAACCGGTGCAATTCCGCTTTGATTATGGAGGCCTCCAGCTGGGCATCTTGACCGATCTTGGCAGTTTCGATGCTCAGGTAATTGCGCATTACACCGGTTGCCACGGACTTTTTCTGGAATTCAACTACGATCCGGACCTGCTCGAGTCGGGACCCTATCCCTGGTTTTTAAAGCGCAGGATCGCCGGAGATCTCGGGCATCTCGCAAACCGACAGGCAATCGAATTACTTGAAGAGCTGGATGTCAGCTCTCTGCAGCACCTTATTATTTGCCACATCAGTCAAACCAATAACTGTCCTCAGCTGTTGCGTCAACTCTTAGAAGACGCCCGGGCGTTCAGGCATGCAGACAGGCTCCGGGGGCGCATTGAGCTTGCCTGCCAGCGCGAGGGCTGTTCCTGGGTGGAACTGCGTCATCCCGTGCTGGCGGCTGCAAACAAATAACATCGATTGATCCTGCAGGCCGTATTCAAATCTAATTGCACGAAAAATAACCGCCTGCCCGCTGAATTCGCGATTTTTCTCTTTTGTCCAGTATTAATTAAAAGTTTTCCACATTTACCATCAAGAACCTCGATTCCCGTAAAAAAACTGTCATATGGTTCATTGTGGAGAGTTGACATTTGTAACCTATTGAATATTAAAGTTAATTTATGTGATTAAAGTTTATCCAATTCGCTGAGTCTGAGATCGTTCGGGGGTTTGGTGGCAAGAGACCCGAATAATCCACAGAATTATCCACAGAAATTGTGAACAACCTCAATTGCCCACAGCCTGTGGATAACTTTTGGTTTGAGCGACACATCATTCTGCACAAGGCGCGGTAATGTGCCGGGAAAGTGCTATAACTTTCTAATATGAGTTTGCAAGTGGGGAGATAACCAGTGCACGAGCGTCGCCGCCATGAACGCACATCGAGTACGATACGGGTGGAAATGACTCATCCGACATTCGGAACCATAATTGGACACACCACCGACATATCTGATGGCGGTGCCCAGGTAATGATCGAAAACCATCCGATTCCCCCCATCGGGACGGTGGTTAACGTTATCTTCAAGAAGATCGTCGGTCCGGTGAATGCCGAACCGGTGCCCATGAAAGTCATGCACAGCCATCGTAATATGGTGGGCATGATGTTCGTAAGCCGATAGCGGAGTATTCCCGGAGTGACTTACACCGGTGATTTACTTTCCTTTTATCGTGCGATCTGCATCATTCAACGGCGGATACAGTGTTCCGGATGAGTCACCATGACTCCGGTTTCTGCCAGACGTTTTACCTCCGCACAGTCCAGCATCGGATTGTTCAGGAGGTTGACGTTTTTTAGTGTGGAAACAGCCATGATCGGTTCGAGGCTGGTGATGCCGTTGCCGGCCAGGTCGATAGATCGGAGTTTGGTGAGCGCCGGCAATCCGTCCAGTGACCGGACTCCTGCGTCGCGGCAACTCAGGCGGGTTAATTGTTCCGCCTGCGATATTTTCAGGTCGCTAAAATGTTTGGTGACACATTGCTTGAGCGCCTCATCGCTGAACGTGTTTTCTATGAATGCGGGCGGAGGGGTGTAAATTTCGTTGTCATTGACGCTGACCACGTAGCGTTCGCATCCAGTACTCATTAATGCTAGAACAATGATCTGAATTTGTCGGCTGTTCAACATGGTCGTGTCTCCGGGTTGTGATTTCAGGATAGGTTCAGCTGACTGGGTTAAGCTGCCCCTATGGCTTTCCAGCTTGTGAAGTCTCATTATACGCGGCGTCGTCACTTCACAAGGCGTTTGCAAAACAGATGAATCCCGTCGGCGTGAGATTGCAGGGAGATTTCCTGCTCTATTCATCGCCTTTTTCATAAAAAGGTAGAGCGCCTTTTAAAAAATAGTAGATCAGGAGAATTAATATGCGAGTGATCCCAATGGTAGCTGTGGCCGCTTTGTTGACGGCGTGCACCTCCATAGACCCTTACACAGGCGAGCAGAAAACCAGCAACACCGCCAAAGGCGCAACAGGCGGCGCCATTGCCGGTGCCGTACTGGGTGCTGCCACATCAAGTAAAAGTGATCGGGAAAAAGGGATTCTGACCGGTGCTGCAGCCGGAGCTGCGGCAGGAGGCGGAATTGGTTACTACATGGATCGGCAGGCGGCCAAGCTGCGCGAAACACTGCAAGGGTCAGGCGTGCAGGTCGCTCGGGACGGCGACAACATCCAGTTAATCATGCCAGGCAATATCACCTTCGCGACGGGCAAAAGCGATATCAGAACGGATTTTCACGGTGTTCTGAATTCTGTGGTTGAAGTGCTCAAGGAATTTAAAAAGACGCGCATTAAAGTGTCTGGTCACACCGACAACACAGGCGGCGCAGACCTTAACCAGCGCCTGAGCGAAGACCGCGCGGCGAGCGTAAAAAATTACCTGGTATCCAGTGGCGTCACATCCGGTCGGGTGAATTCCGTCGGTTATTCCTACCGTTACCCGATTGCATCGAACAGCACCCCCGCGGGCCGGGAAGCCAACCGCCGGGTCGAGCTGCAGCTCGAACCCATAGAGTAGTTCTTCAGACCTGCAGGAGCGCCACGCGCTCCTGCATCCATGGTTTACCGCTTTTTTACCCACTGTTTTCTTCTGAACGCATATGCAACCCGCTGTAGTCGATGTCTTCTGCGATTGCCCCGAAAAAATGCCTGCGGCGCGTTCCTGTGCGGCCGCGATGGGCTGCGCAGTCAATTCACCCGGTGATTCGGCGCTATACCGCATTAGTTTCTCCGCGGATGGCGTCTCCCTGAAAAGTGCCGTAGAGGGCGAAATACTTCCCATCAAAGTCAACTTTACCGGTGGCAAGGCTGCACATCGTCGCCAGTTTGGCGGCGGCAGGGGACAACCCATTGCCAAGGCGGTCGGGTTGCAAGTAGCCCGTGTCACTCCGCATGTTTTCGATGCGACGGCGGGACTCGGTGGTGACGCGTTTGTACTTGCCTCTCTGGGCTGTCGGGTCACCATGGCGGAGCGCTCGCCCGTAGCACACGCTTTACTTAGTGATGGTTTGCAACGGGCGCGGCAGGTAGCCACCCTCGGAGCGGATACGGCATTGCTGAAGATCCTCGATAACATGACATTGCTCTCCATAGACAGCCACCGGATGCTTGACTCAGCAGGTGTGTTTGTAGCGGATGTGGTTTATCTCGATCCCATGTTTCCTGAACGTGGGAAATCCGCGGCAGTTAAAAAGGAGATGCAGGCGTTCCATCAACTGATTGGGGACGATAGCGATGCGGCGACCCTTTTGAACCTCGCTCTGAAAGCCGCGGAATACCGGGTGGTGGTCAAGCGACCGCGGTTGGCTGAACCTTTGGGAGGGCGCGCACCTGGCCATCAACTGATGGGAAAATCGACGCGCTTCGACATCTATCCCGTCAAGGCGTTAAGCAAGCTGGGTTTGCGCGCAGAGTAAGCGACGGAATAGTGCACAAGTCTGTTCTGAACGGTGAAGGCCAACAATCAGCTCGGATGGTCCTCGCTGGAAGGTACAGAGGGTGGTGGGATGTCCCGGGACTTGTCATATTGATCCCTCGCTTCAACCTGTCTGTTTTTGAGAAGACGTCGGTCTTGACAACGGGATTTCCATTTTTTGGCCGCCTGCCACCGCCACAGCCACTGCACGGCAAGGTAGCTAAGGCATCCAAAAAAGGTACCCATCACCAGACTGCCAAGGACCAGCGGTTGCCACAAAACGGGCAGGTTTGTTTTCAACCACGCCAAAGTGAATTCAATATCGGCGTGCAACGGCTCCCTGCCTAGGAGCCAGGCGCCCCATTCGTAAGCCAGGTACCAGATAAACGGCAGTGTTACCGGATTGCCGATCCATGTCAGGGCGACTGTTAATGGCAGGTTGCAGCGAAGTAAAATCGCGGCCAGCGCCCCGAACATCACCTGGCCTGGCACCGGTTGCACGCTCACGAAAATTCCCGCAAAAAACGCCACTGAGACTGAATGCCGGTTCAAATGAAACAGATTGGGGTCATGCAGAAGCACACCGAGAAAACGCAGGTATGCGTTCTCACGAAGCTTGGCGGCATCCGGCGCCCATCGTTTCAGAAATTTTCGCGGCATGTAAAACGTTCTTCTCAACGGAAAGGCGCGATTATGGAATATCGGCGCACCTCCCATGTAAACTGTTTCCCGTTTTGATGACTGAATGCAGTGCCCCCACAATGCATGACCGTGGGTAGCAGGTGCGAGTCTTTCGTCTGAAACGGACTTCTCATGATGATACGAACCCATTGCAAGGATTGCTTGGTGATCGAATTTCTGTTTTTCAGCCTGGGCGCGGCCCACGTCATATTCTTCCCGAATACCGCCAGTCTCCGCGTATGGATAGCGGTCGCATGCGCGGCTGCGATACTGGCGCTGTGGCGTCTCCGGGATCGAAGGCTGAGGGTGGTGAGCGTTTTTGTAGTGGGCGCGGCGTTTGGTTGTGGCGCTGTAGGTAAGCGGGTAGACCAGCAGCTGCCGGAGCGTTTTGAACGCGTCCCGTTACGTGTTGAGGTGGAGATCGACTCCATTCCTGTGGAGCGTTCGTCTTCCGTCCACTTCCTGGGTAAGGTCCGCTCAGTGGAGTGCATGGCCGCGGACTGTCCGGAACTTGTCGGCCGGCGCATCCGCCTGTCCCGGTATTACCCCAGACAGCCATTGCACGCAGGCCAGATCTGGGCGACCGAGGTAAAGTTGCGGGCTCCGCGAGGCTCCATGAATCCCGGCGGTTTCGATTATCAGGCATGGTTGCTTTCCCGGTCCGTCGTCGCAACCGGGTATGCCAGTGGCAATTTCGAACTCCGTGGCCTGCAGCGCAATCTCGCCTGGTGGCGGCAAGCATTGAAGGACGACTTCCTGCAGTCCGTCCCCGGGCTGACCTACCAGCGCTTTTTCGCAGCGCTGCTGCTGGGCGACGGCTCGGGCATGAGTACCGGTGACTGGCAGATCCTGCAGGCCACTGGCACGGTGCACTTGATGACCGTTTCCGGTTTGCACATTGGGCTGATCGCATTCTGGGGCCAGTGGCTCGGAGGTATTCTGGGGCGTCTTTCGGGCACTGTCCGGCCGCTCACACAGGCGCAGACCGGTGCCATGATCAAGGCTTTTCTCTCCGTGGGTCTATCGGTCGTTTACGCGGCCATGGCGGGGTTTTCCATTCCGACGTTACGGGCACTTGTAGCCTGCGTGATTATCAATCTCGCGCTCCTCATCGACCTGCGGCTACCGGCGCGGGCGTTGCTGGCTGGCTGCCTGGTTGTGGTGGTGGTGATCGAACCACTGGCCTGGGTCAACCCGGGCTTTTACCTCTCTTTCCTCGCGGTGGCGATGCTGCTGTTTACTTTCGCGGGCCGGCAGCAGGGCTGGTTGCGCGGCGCCATCAAATCGCAAGCGGTACTGACCATAGGTCTTCTTCTGCCGCTACTGCTACTGGGGCAACCGGCCAGCCTGATCAGCCCTTTGGCCAACCTGATGGCGGTGCCGGTTGTGTCCTTGCTGGTGATTCCGGGCTTGATGCTTGCACTTGTGTGCAGTGTTTTTCCCGGACCGCTTGCCCATTGGATACTGGTTCTGGTCGACCAGGTATTCGACTGGGTCTGGCGGTGTCTGGAATACATGGCGGGGGCACCATCAGTGCTGTGGTGGCCCGCATTTGAAATGCCGCAGTGGATGCTCGTCGTCGGAGGGCTCTGTGTGGTGTTGGTGCTGCTCCCGTCTGCGCTCGGAGTGCGAACGGTGGCCATACTTGCACTATCCGCCTGCCTTCTGGCTTATCAGCCGCGCCGACCGGAGCTCCGCCTCACGGTGCTGGATGTGGGGCAGGGATTAAGTGTCATTCTGGAGACACCGGAGCGCAGCTGGGTTTATGACACCGGCGCGCGCTTTTCGGAAAGCTTTGATGCAGGTCAGCAGATTCTGGTGCCGTTCCTGCGGCGCATCGGCTCCCGTCAGGTGTCTGTAATCGTCAGTCATAATGACCTTGATCACAGCGGAGGCCTGACCAGTCTGGCCAAGGCATTGGCGATAGATGAGCTGCTCGTGGGGGAGCCCGTGGGAATCCGGCAGCCGGAGGCCATGCCCTGTCGTGCAGGTCTCGACTGGCGTGAGGAAAATCTGGATTTTAAAGTGCTCTGGCCGCCGGCAGAGGCGTCCTACGAAGGCAACAACAGCTCATGCGTCATTTTGCTGGAATGGCGTGGTGGCAATCAGACAGCGCGTATTCTGCTCACCGGCGATATCGACAAAAGCGTTGAATACCAGTTGCTGTCACAACTGTCGGCGCCCATCGACGTTTTAATTGCACCGCACCATGGCAGTAAAACTTCCTCGGGACCGCTGTTCGTCAAGCGGCTCCGGCCGGAAGTTGTTGTGTTCAGTAATGGCTACAAGAATCGTTACAATCACCCGCATCCTGATGTAACCGCGAGGTACGATCGCGCGGGTACGACTATGCTTAGTACGGCTACTTCCGGCGCGATCGTATTTGATTGGGGAACAGGGCGGACACCGACGGTAAAAACCGAAAGAACGCAGCGGAACCGTCCCTGGGTAGTGAGCGATCCCTGAATAAAATCATGTATGATACGCCGCAAAATAATGAGTGCGCAGGAGAGAGCGGTGATAGATATCGTGATTGCAGGCGGTTGGCTGATGCTGCCGATTATTCTTTGTTCCGTGGCAGTTGTTGCCATTACTATTGAGCGTTTCTGGTCTCTAAATCCTGGCAAAATTGCGCCGCGCCAGCAGTTGGCGCAGGTATGGACCCAGATCCAGAGCAACCAGATGGACGGCGAGCGGCTGAAAGAGCTGCGCCGTTCTTCGCCGCTTGGCCGGATTCTCGCTGCGGGCCTGAGCAACTCTCGCCACGGAAGAGAGGTCATGAAAGACAGCATCATGGAAGCGGCCAGTCAGGTGATCCATGAAATGGAGCGCTTTCTGGCAATACTGGGAACCATTGCGACGGTTGCGCCACTGTTGGGTCTGCTCGGGACGGTTATTGGCATGATCACAGTATTCAATCAGCTAATGCTGCACGGGTCGGGCAATCCCGGATTGCTGGCGGGCGGAATTTCCCAGGCGCTGATTACCACGGCCGGAGGGCTGTCGGTGGCGATTCCAGCCATGATTTTCCATCGCTATTTCTTGCGCAGAGTGGATTCAATTGTGGTGTTTATGGAGCAGGAATCGGTCAAGCTGGTGGACGCGCTGCACAGCGAACGCCGCGTTGAAGTGCAATCAGCGGAGAAATAATCGTGCAATTTCGCCGGCAAGCCAGACATGAAGAAACGATCAACCTGACGCCGTTGATCGACGTCGTCTTCCTGCTCCTGATATTTTTCATGGTGACGGCCACCCTGACCGACGAGACCCATCTCAGCCTGCAGCTGCCGGAAGCCGAAGGCAAGGTCGCCACGGAGACGACGGAAAAAATTGAAGTGGTGGTCAATGCCCAGGGCGGGTTCTCGGTCAATGGCCAGAACCTGGTCAATTCGCGTCTGCAGACCTTGATGACCGCAATTGAGCAGACAGGAGGGGGAAATAAAGATCTCCCGTTTGTTATTACCGCAGACGCAAAAGTGCCTTATGAGTCGGTGGTTATGGCAATGGACGCGGCCGGCCGGCTCGGGTATGTCAATATCAATATGACGACGACTTCCCCGAAGGAAGACAAGTAGATCAGAAGCCGAATCCGAACGGCGCATCTCCTGTGGCGATAGAAACCTTTCGCAAAATCATTGAAAACCGCTGGTACGGTCGGCCAGGCTGGCTGCTGTTGCTCGCTCCGCTTGCGATCCTGTTCAGTCTGGTAGCGCTGCTGCGACGTCGAATCCAGCGCCGGCAGGCCCGGCCTCAAGGTGTACCTGTGATCGTCGTCGGCAATGTCAGTGTGGGCGGGACCGGCAAGACGCCAACGATCATCGCGTTGGTGCAACTGCTTAGAGCGGCCGGATTCCACCCCGGTGTTGTCAGCCGGGGCTATGGGGGACTGGTACAGGACATTGAGCTGGTGGACGCCGCGTCCCGCGCGGCCGAAGTGGGAGACGAGCCCTTGCTGATCCACCGTCATGGCGCGTGTCCGGTTGCCGTCGGGCGCGAGCGGTCTGCCGCGGTGGCGCGCCTGCGGCAGGCGGGTTGCGATATCGTCCTCAGCGATGACGGCCTGCAGCACTATCGGCTGGCCCGGGACCGGGAGATCGTCGTCATCGACGGCCGTCGCGGTCTGGGCAACGGCTGGAGGCTGCCCGTGGGTCCTTTGCGTGAATCACCACGGCGCTTGCGCGAGGTTGACTGGGTCCTGCTCAATGGGGATTCTGCGTTGCCATTGCCGGGAGTCACAACGGCGACGATGCAAATCAAGCCGGTCGTCTGGCGTAATTTGAACACGGGTGAGAAGATTCCCCTCGGTGCAGAATTTCCGGGCGCAGCTGCGGTGGCGGGAATCGGGAACCCGGAGCGCTTTTTCACCTCTCTGGGCGTGCTCGGTATCACGGCGGAATGCCGTGCTTTCGCCGATCATCATCCGTTTCAAATTGAAGATTTCGAGTTTGCCGCTGACCGGCCAGTGTTGATGACGGAAAAGGATGCCACCAAGTGTGAGGCGTTTGCCCGGTCCAACTGGTGGGCCCTGCAAGTGCAGGCGCAACTGCCGGAGGCATTTGTGCAGGATTTCCTTCAGAACATCAAATCTCTGAGCCATTAAAACATGAATTTTCACGTCGTCATTCCCGCAAGATTTGCGTCTACTCGTCTGCCTGGCAAGCCACTTCTGGATATATGCGGCAAGCCCATGATCCAGCATGTATACGAAAGTGCCGCATGCAGTGCTGCGTCGTCGGTCACGGTGGCCACCGATGATGCGCGAATTGCCGCGGCAGTGCGGCGCTTCGGCGGTCAGGTCTGCCTGACCCGAGCGGATCATGAGTCCGGCACTGACCGCCTGCAGGAGGTCGCGACGGTGCAGGGATTTGCCCCGGAAGCGGTCGTGGTTAATGTTCAGGGTGACGAACCCCTGTTGCCGCCCGAGGTTATCGATCAGGTAGCAGCCAATCTGGTGGGCAATCCCGCCTCAAGCGCGGCAACACTGTGCGAGCCGATCAGCGACCTGGCGACATTGTTCGATCCCAACGTGGTCAAGGTCGTTACCGATGAGTCAGGGCAAGCATTGTATTTCTCTCGAGCTCCAATTCCCTGGGCCCGGGACCAGTTCAAGCACCGGGATCCGGTGGAATTCCAAAGCGTGGCGGCTGCGCCGGCAATCAGTGCTAATCGCCACATCGGCCTTTATGCGTACAGGGTTGCATTGCTGCACGAGTTTGTCCGCTGGCCCGTCGCGCCACTGGAATTACTGGAAAAACTCGAACAGCTGAGAATCCTTGCGAAAGGGCATCGTATACATGTGGGGCGGGCGTGCACCGCCGTGCCGGGGGGCGTGGATACCACCACTGACCTCGAGCGGGTGCGCGCCATCATGGGAGAACGAGTTTGAGAAAAACGCGAGTGTTGATGGTCTGCCTCGGCAATATCTGCCGGTCGCCCACTGCCCACGGTGTCCTGCGAACCATGGTCGAGCAAAAAGGCCTGAGTCATGTCATCGAAGTTGATTCGGCTGGTACATCCGCGTGGCACATCGGGGAGCCCCCGGATCCGCGCAGCCAGCGCACGGCGGCTCAGCGTGGCTATGATTTGAGTGGTCAGCGCGCACGTCAGGTTGAAGTGGCTGATTTTCACCGGTTTGATTACATCTTCGCGATGGACCGGATGAACCTGCGGGAGCTTGAGCGCCTTTGTCCGGTGGATTTTCAAGGGCACCTGGGGCTGTTTATGCGTTTTTACGGAGACAGTCGGATCAGCGAAGTCCCCGATCCGTACACCGGCGGCGATGCCGGCTTTGTCATGGTTCTCAATATGGTGGAGCAAGCTTCGAGCAATTTTCTTCAGCATCTGATCAATGTGCGCCCTGAAACGTGAAGCGGTTTTACGATTTTGACCTGCAATCCGCGAATACCCTGGCGGTTCCCAGCATCGCCCGGCAATGGGTGAAAGTTACCTGCAGCAATGAAATCGTGGATGTCCTGGAGGAGGCCGATTGCCGGCAATGCCCCCTGACAATACTTGGGGGTGGCAGTAATGTGGTTTTGCCCGGTCGGATTGAAGGGCTCGTGATGCGGCCGGAACTCATGGGCAGGACGATCAGGGCGCGTACTGCCGACACAGCCATTGTGGAAGTCGGTGCCGGCGAGGACTGGCATTCGTTCGTTGCCTGGAGCCTTGAGCACCAGCTGTATGGGCTGGAAAACCTGGCCCTCATTCCCGGCACCGCAGGTGCAGCGCCTGTTCAGAATATCGGCGCCTACGGCGTAGAGCTGTCTGAATTTATCGAAGCTGTGGAAGTCATTCACCGCGGCGACGGCCACCGGGAAGTATTAACCCAGGCGGCCTGCGAGTTTGGATATCGCGACAGCGTCTTCAAAAATCGACTGCGGGATCAATGCGTGATTGTGGCGGTTGTATTGAAACTGCGCACCGAGCCGCTCGTGAACCTTGATTATCCGGTCCTGCGACAGGCGATCGGAGCCAAGTCAATAATTCTGCCTCAGGATGTATTTGAAGCGGTCTGCAAGCTCCGGCGCGCGCGTCTGCCTGATCCACGGGAGATCCCCAATGCTGGCAGTTTTTTCAAAAATCCCGTTATCCCCGTAGAGCAGAGCGCGTCATTGCGGGCCCGTTATCCAGGGCTGGTGACTTTTCCGGCGGCGGCAGCCGGCCAGGATAAGCTGGCGGCCGCGTGGCTGATCGATCAGGCCGGCTGGAAGGGCGCCAGCCGCTATGGCGTGCGTGTGCATGATAAACAAGCGTTGGTGCTCACCAATCCCGGGCGCCAGTCAGGTGACGACGTCCTTGCGCTGGCGAGGGATATTCGCGAAGACATTGCCGGTCGTTTTGACCTCTTGCTGGAGCAGGAGCCGCAGCTGCTGGGGTGGACGTGAGACAGACAAGTATGTTTGAGGCGTCCGGGCTGGTGCCTCTGAATATGCCCGAAGCAGATCTCGCCTTGTGGAAAGCCTGGTTGCCGGCGGCAGAGGCGGAAGCACTCTACCTGAATCTACTGGACACGGTTGACTGGTCCCAACCGGAACTGCGGATGGGTGGCAGACCCGTAAAAATCCCCCGCTTGCAGGCCTGGTTCGGCGACCCGGAAGCGCATTACGCATACTCTCACCAGTCTTTCCAGCCTCTGCCGTGGCCGCGGTCGCTGCAGACGCTGCGGGCAGCCCTGGAGCAGATTTGTGCTACGGAATTCAACAGTGTACTGGTCAATCTTTACCGCGACGGCAACGACAGTGTCAGCTGGCATGGCGACAACGAACGGGAACTCGGCAAACAGCCGGTCGTGGCTTCCGTTTCTCTGGGTGCGACCAGAAAGTTTCAGCTGAAACCATCAAAGGCGCACTCCCAGCCGCACCTGCAAACCGTGGCGCTGGATCTGGAACACGGAGATTTGCTGGTCATGGCCGGGCAGACCCAGCAGCGCTGGCTCCACTGCATACCCAAAACCGGCAGGCCGGTTGGCGCCAGGATAAACCTCACATTTCGCCGCATAAGACACGGTGGCGATTAACATCCTGGGCCGACCTGTTTATAATCGCGGAGCGAAACCGGGGTGTGACAGTCGATAATCCCGAGGGGCCAGGTATACGATTCTGTCTGCATTATCGCAGGAAGCGACAGTTGGCCGGGGCGGCAACGCCCAGAACACCGTGGCAATTTGCCGGGTGTCGCAGACGTCGGGATAAACAGATCCTGGATGGTTTGCGAGCAGTTCAGACATTCACGGAGCGTCACAAGGACAAGCGATGCGTGAATGTTCATCAGGGAAAGCAGGCATAAGGGATTATGAACATGCAATGGGTACCATTCTCTCTTTGGCAGTCTAATCGAATCCGCCGCCATGCTCGTCGCGGAGCGCGGCAGGGATATTCTTCAGCAATCAGCCTGCTGGCTTGATTTCCGGAAAATCAACCATCAATAGGCGCTATCGGATGGATCGTTGCAGCGCGACGTTTTGCCGGTATCTGCCCTGAGGTATTTGTGCGTGGTAAAAATAATTGTTGCAGACGATCATGAATTAGTACGGATGGGAATCGTACGTATGCTGTCGGACGTTCCGGGATTTGCGGTGCTCGGAGAAGCGGCGTCCGGAGAAGAAGCAATCCGGCTGGCGAAGGAACACAAACCGGATGTTTTACTCATGGATGTGCGCATGCCCGGAATCGGCGGGCTGGAGGCGACCCGAAGAATCCTGACATACAATTCCAAAATCAAGATAATTGCGGTGACTTCGCTTTCAGACGATCTGTACCCGGAGCGACTGATGAAAGCCGGTGCCTGCGGGTATGTCACCAAGGGGGCGAATTTCGAAGAGATGATTGACGCCATAAAAACGGTCATGGCGGGCAGTCTGTACATGAGCAATAACGTCGCCCAGCAGCTGGCTCTGCGAAATTTCAGCGGTGCGAAATCGTCCAAATCACCTTTTGAATGCCTGTCAGAGCGCGAGCTGCAAACCGCCATTCTCATCGCCAATGGAGCCCGGGTGCAGACGGTGGCGGATACGTTTTCCGTAAGCCCAAAAACCATCAACAGCTACCGGTATCGCATTTTTGAAAAGCTCAGTATCAACAGCGATGTTGAACTGACGCTACTGGCTGTCAAACACAAAATCCTGGATGTCGAGTCGATCGAATAAATTGATGAATTTTTCTGTTCGCATAACCATCAGCCCCGGCAGAAACATTCTTCTCCGAGTTACGGTTATCTATCATGACGGATGATTCGCCGATCCCGCAGCAGCCAGATCCGGCGTTCGATTCCAGGCGTTTTCTCAAGCAGGTAACCCAGCAGCCGGGCGTCTATCAGATGTTCGACCTGGCTGGAAAGGTGCTGTACGTCGGAAAAGCGAAGAATCTGAAAAACCGGTTGACCAGCTATTTCCAAAAGAGTGGCCTGGCGCCAAAAACTCAGGCTCTGGTCAGGCGTATTCATTCGGTTGAAGTGACGGTGACTCCGTCGGAAGCCGAAGCGCTCATCCTCGAGCAGAACCTGATCAAATCACAGCGTCCCCCGTACAATATTTTGCTCCGGGACGATAAATCCTATCCCTATATATTTCTGTCGGATGCGGAGCCTTTTCCCCGTCTGGCCTTGCATCGCGGCAGCAAGCTCCGCAAAGGGCGCTACTTTGGGCCTTTCCCCAGCGCCGGGGCCGTGCGCGAGAGCCTGCAGTTCCTGCAGAAGACATTTCGCGTGCGGCAGTGCGAAGACAGTGTTTTCCGCAACCGGACCCGCGCTTGCCTCCAGTATCAAATAGGACGTTGTACCGGGCCATGCGTCGGTCTGGTTTCTGAAGAGGTTTACGCCGAGGATGTTCGCCATACGGCGATGTTTCTGGATGGTCGCAGCGATCAGCTTTCGGGTGAATTGATCCAGTCAATGAACGAAGCCGCAGAGGCGCAGAATTACGAACTGGCCGCGGCCTGCCGGGATCAACTGACGGCCCTGCGGCATGTGCAGGGACAGAACGCAGTGGAGAGCGGGCAGGGCAATATTGACGTGATCGCCTGCGCGGTGACGGAAGGTCAGGCGTGCTTCCATGTGCTCTATATCCGCAGTGGCAGGATTCTGGGGAGCCGGAGTTATTTCCCCAAGGATCCTCTGGGGGAAGGTGAAAGTGAACTCCTCGGGCAATTTCTGCCCCAGTTTTACATCGGTCTGCAAAACCTCGACGTACCCTCGGAAGTCGTGGTCAGCCATCCGATTGCAGAGGCTGATACCATCGCCGCCGCAGTGCGCGAAGTTGCGGGTAGGGGTTTTATGATTCACACTAAAGTTCGCACGCACCGCGCGCGCTGGATCGCCATGGCGTTGGAAGCTGCTCGCCAGAATCTGAAGGCACGGGTGAGCACCCAGCAAAATGTCCTGCAGCGCTTCGAAGGATTGCAGCAGCTGCTCGCGCTGGATGACATGCCGCAGCGCATTGAATGCTTTGATGTGAGTCATAGCAGCGGTGAACATCCGGTCGCCTCCTGTGTGGTATTTGATCAGACGGGGCCGGTGAAATCGGACTACCGCCGGTTCAACATCCGGGACGTCAGTCCCGGCGATGATTATGCCGCGATGGAGCAGGCGCTCATGCGTCGCTACAGCAGGTTGCAAACAGAAGGGCGACCCCTGCCTTCCCTGCTGATCGTCGATGGCGGCAGGGGTCAGCTGAGCAAGGCGAAGGCGGTGAAATCGGAATTGGGGATAGAATCCGTGGCGCTGCTCGGGATCGCCAAGGGGACGACCCGGAAACCGGGATTTGAAACCCTCATCTGTGAAGACGGGCGCGAAACCGTACTGGCTGCGGACAACCCCGTTCTCCATCTGTTGCAGCAGATTCGCGACGAGGCCCACCGGTTTGCCATCAGTGGGCACAAGCTGGCGCGGGACAAGAAGCGGAACCGTTCGACGCTGGAAGATATCGCCGGGGTTGGCCCCAAGCGTCGCCGGCAGCTAATCAACCACTTCGGCGGATTGCAGGAGCTGACCCGTGCCAGCCTCGAAGACATCGCCAAAGTTCCAGGCATCAGCAGGAAGTTGGCGCAAGAAGTTTACAGCGTGCTGCACAACGAGTAAGGTCCGCGACGATGTTGGAGAAGGCGTAACCCATGTTCAATCTGGCCAATCAGCTCACGCTGTGCAGAATTCTGCTAATCCCGCTTTTGGTGGTCGTTTTTTACTTGCCCTACGGGTGGCGGTTTCCGCTCGCCGCGGCGGTTTTCGGTCTGGCGGGGATCACAGACTGGCTCGATGGGTACATTGCGCGGAAGTACGGAATGACCACCCCCTTCGGTGCCTTTCTGGATCCGGTGGCCGACAAGCTGATGGTAGCTGTGGCGCTGGCTCTGCTGATTGAACTGCACAGCTCCATCTGGTTCACTCTGCCTGCTGCGGTCATTATCTGCCGGGAAATTGTGATTTCAGCCTTGCGGGAATGGATGGCTGAACTGGGCTCCCGCAGCACGGTAGCTGTGAGTGCTCTTGGAAAATACAAGACGACGCTGCAAATCATCGCCATCGTTATATTGCTTTTGTTCGACCCCGCAAAATTCACCTGGCTCACCCGTCTGGGAGTGGCCACCCTGTATGCCGCCGCGGTGCTGACCCTCTGGTCAATGATGGTGTACCTGCGCGCTGCCTGGCCAAATTTTAAGCATGCAGGCCCTTGAGCGGAGGTTGCTCAGGCCCTATTTCCGTCCAGCGACCTTAGAGCTCGCTTATTTGGCTCACCAGACCGCCCTCGCTCTGCCTGGCCCTCCGCAACAATGGCCTCCGGCAGGAGCTATCAAATTAGTGGCCACAGGCCCTAGGCGGGTGCTGATTTATTGGATACAATGCGCCCCCTCGTGAAGACGAGGTAAGTGTTAGAAAACCAGTAGAAATCCTTCCAGGCTGGCGGTCCATTGCCTCAGGCAATCATCAGGGCCACCATGCAATGCGGTACCGCAAGGGTGCTTTGGAATAAAGGTTTTAGCGATTAAAGGCGCGGTGGCAGAGTGGTCATGCAGACGACTGCAACTCGTCGTACGCCGGTTCGATTCCGACCCGCGCCTCCATTCAAAAAACTGCCAAGGATAGACTGGCATTTCTAGCCCGCACAGGGCCTCGCCCGAGTGGTGAAATTGGTAGACACAGGGGACTTAAAATCCCCCGACCCTAACACGGTCGTGCCGGTTCGACCCCGGCCTTGGGCACCATTTCTAATATCTACTTATCACCAGTTCGCATTTTTCGCAGCGATTATACCAGCCGTCCCTGATTTCTTTGACCAGTCACTCGCTGATCGACATAATTGCGCCTCGTTTTTCTGGCAGAGGAAGCTTTAGCATGTCGCGGTATTTTATTAATCTCTCTTTCATCCTGTCTTTCGCGTTCCTTTCAGCATGCAGTGATAGCAAAAAAGATGACGGGGAATCATTTGCTGATCAACCTGATCCTGATTCTCCTGTCGTCGAGCAACCTGGGACTGAGCAGCCTGATGATGTGGACAATGGGGCTGATCCCGATATCGACGAACCGGATAATTCCGATAATAGTCCGAACACTCCGGAACCCGTAACCCCCGATCCAGATACAGGCTCGGAAGTGCCTGATCCGCCAGTTTCACCGGGAGTGCCTGCCGAGCCCGAAGAACCCGCCTCCAACGGTGATGAACTAAGCTATTCGGAAGCATGGAATATTTACTCACAGTCTGGCATTTGGCGGAGCCGGGTGAACTACCTTGTTGACACTCCTTTAAGTGATGTGGTGGACGGTGCCACTGCCGACCAGCGCTATGGCGCTACCATGGAAGAAATTGAAGTTTATTCAATAACACGATCAGGCGCCGGTCAGGTGACGCGAACCGAGTGTGTATGGAGAGAAGTGGAAGAACTAGACCGCAATGTGAGCGGGTCGAATCTATGGGTGAAATCCGATGACGATGAAGCAGACGAGGACGATGAAGATACCGGTTGCAGCGCTCCTGAAATCAGCTTCTACAAAATGTCGGAAGATTCTCTGCGTATAGTGAGTAAATGTGAAAATGGTAGTGTAATTGAGGGAACAGTGGAGCGTATTGCTTCGGATACAAGCTTTTCGCATGGCACGCTTGCATTTACGGCAGATGGAGCAGAGGGAGGAGTGTTCGAAGAAGACGTTTGTGGCCGCACCAGCGACACCCATAATTATTGGGGACAATCATCTGATCTGGAAGCCCTGCCGTCCTTGATTTCCGATACGAGCACTTGGGAAATCAGGACTAATGTACGTTATCAAGAGGGTTTTCTTGATGCCGCAGTACGTATTAAGGCGGATCTGGAACTCGTGGACGGGCTGGAGGTTGGGAAGGAATATCCGGTTGCCCTAGACGTTGCTGGTGACACTCCTGTTATTGCAAGCGCGCAGTGGATTTACACTCATGAAGATATGGAAAGTGGCTGGGCTATTGTCGCGTCCAGTGGCTCCGTCACTTTACTTGAACGCAGTG